>DATHPY010000529.1:0-4909 GCA_035483315.1 Puia sp.
CTGCGATATGAATTCCTGAATTGTATTTAATGGTTTCACGGTAAAGAATCTTCTACAATCTCAAATTTATTTAAGGAAAAACAGAATCTAATTGCAGACAATTAAAAAAGCCAATAATCATGCCTGCACCCGGAACTTCGCATAAAGGCATCCGGGGAAGTTAATGATGAGTTTGAAATTGTTTTTGTGGAATTTTTTTCCCGTTTTTTCCCCGAAATGACACTAACGGATATAGTTAACCGAAAGGCATCCGGCAATAGTAAGAAGTAAAATGTTTGACAGCATGTTGCTTCAAGGTTTTTTATACGCCTATAAAATGTTAAAATATTAAATGTATATTTGACACTTATTCATTTTGGCGTAATTTCGTGCCATGAAATTAACTGAACCCAAACCAGATAGTTTTAATCGCCTGGAAATCACTAATCTTGAGGAATATCTCTCTGGATACACGAACATCTTTGACCGCTACCTGCCTCCGTTTCACATTTTGGCAAACCTGGAGCGGGAGGTTAAATACAAAGAAATTCCCGAGCAAACTTTGTCATTTCCTTATGCACCGCAGGGCCTTATATTTTTCGAGCTTGTAGGAATCCGCTCCGACCAACCACGGGTGATTCTTTATCGTTATGATAAGCTCACGGAAAAATAAAATACATGTTCTTATCGAAATTTGTCAATAAATTTTCTTTCATTGGCATAAAGACAGATAAATGATTTATCTTCCGAAAAAAACTCTGTGACCAGCATTTTGATTATTGATGATGACAGGTACATGTGTGCCTTATTGCAAAATCTTTTATTGGAAAAAGGATATTCTGTTGCACTTGCCTTCAATGGGATAGAAGGAATAGCCAAGGCGACCGCCACAAAATTTGATATTGTGCTTTGCGATTTTGTATTGCCCGATATGCAGGGAGATGTTGTTTTAACAAGAATTAAAAAACTGGATAGCAGCACTATCGTCATCGTCATCACTGGTTATCCAAATAAACAAACTGCTGTTGATGTAATAAAAAAAGGGGCATACGATTATATATTGAAACCAATTGTTCCGGAGAATCTTATAGCAGTAATGGAAAAAGCGCTTTCGGAAACAATTAGCCAGCACACAACTACGAGGAAACATTGATTATTATTTTCAATTTTTTTTGCGCTTATCTTTCTTTTCAATTCTTACTTTAATCATGATCATTATTCATTTTTGATTTCTTCATAGCAATGCTTTCTTTGTTGAAAATCTCAGTCAAGAAATTAATAAACAAACTCTGTCGTTGGCCAAAAACCATTGCGTACATTTGGAAGCCAAAAAATATTTTCATTCAAAAAAACGATTATGCCAAAAAATTATAAACTTGAAAATTCATCAAGACGTGAATTTCTGTTGAAGGGATCAATGGCCACAATGAGTTTGCTGATGGTTGGTTCTGTTACAAAGGCAAGATCTTTTTTAAATTATTTTCAAAAAAAGCCTGACTCGAAATTTTTTGGTGTACAGATAGGTGTGATTACTTATTCATTCCGCAGCATGCCCGGAAGTATTGAACAGGTGCTGCAATATTGTGTTGATAGTAATATTAACGCTATTGAACTAATTGGTGATGTTGCTGAAGAATATGCGGGCAAACCGGTTAACCCGGTTAAAATGGGACCGCGCACACCGGGACAACCTTTACAATTAACCGACGAACAGAAAACACAGCTTGCCGCTTACCAAAAGCAAGTTGCCGAATGGCGTTCCACTGTTTCCATGGATAAATTCAAAGATATCCGGAAGATGTATGATAAAGCGGGGGTAAGTATTTATGCTTTTAAACCAAATGCGCTTGCTACAAATAATACTGATGCAGAAATTGAATACGCTTTGCGCGCTGCCAAAACACTTGGAGCTGATTGTGTAACTGTTGAACTGCCGGGAGATCCTGCACAATCCAAACGTCTCGGCGATTTTGGTGAAAAACACAAAATGTATATTGGCTATCACGCCCATTTGCAAGCCACCGATACTGCGTGGGATGTGGCGCTAAGTCAGTCACCATTCAATTCAATGAACCTCGATTGCGGACATTATATCGCTGCTTCCGAAAAAAATACAAAAGAAACTTTGCTTGCACTCATTCAGGCAAAACACGACCGGATCACTAGTCTTCATATTAAAGACCGCAAATCAAAAGCGAATGGCGGTGTAAATATGCCATGGGGACAAGGAGATACTCCCATCAAAGAAATTCTTTTATTGTTGAAAGAAAAAAAATACAAGTTTCCGGCAACGATAGAATTGGAATATGATATTCCTGCTGATTCCGACGCAGTGAAAGAAACAAGAAATTGCCTGGAGTATGCAAAAAAAGCGCTAGGCGCATAAAATATTAAATAAGAATTACTGTCGAATTTTTTTTGCATACAAATTAGTCCGTGACCACAAATGTAATGATTGGTAACGGAGATGAATAACCGAAAGTGTAATTTGATTTCTAACAAAAAAATAACTCCTTAAAACCGAAACTATGTATTGTTCTAATTGCGGGGCACAAATAGATGATAAAGCAGTGGTTTGTGTAAAATGCGGTGTGGCAACAGGTAACTTCAAATCATTTAATTCATCCGTTAACCAACCTGCTGAAGGCTTTGACTGGCTCTCAACTCTTTTATTGTGTTTTTTTCTCGGCGCACTTGGAGCTCATAATTTTTATACCAGGAAAACCGGTGTCGCAATTATACAATTGTTCACATTTGGCGGTTTTGGGATATGGGCATTGATTGATTTTATTATGATCATCACTGAAACTTACCGGGATGGTTATGGCAGACCATTGGTTAGAAAATAATATTTTGCCGGGATAATTCGTATTCGAATGCACCTCACCTTTGCCAGCAAATTTTGTTTCTTAATTTAGAAAATAGCGACTATGCTATAATCGGATATGTATTACCGTTAGTGATGTTCAGCCGGGAAAATTCTTATCTTTTTTTGATTCCTTTACAAATTTTTTTCTTTAGCGCAGACATCTGCATTCATATCCTCAAAATTTACAGATTCAGGAGATGATTCCAAAAAATGGAATAATCGAAGATTGCATAGTTGCTATAAAATATTGCGTATCATCATTTAATAACAATGGCACTTCTATTGAAATAATTGGAAAGTTGATATTAATAAACCCAGCCCTCAGTACCCAATTTCTTCAAAAATGAAAACGATCTTAAACTTTTTTAAAATAGCAATTTTACTTTTCATTCTTTCGGGAAATGCTGCATCTGCACAAGTATGTTCAAATCCGGGTGGTATTATATATTCTTTATCAAATGCCGGTGGCATTTATCCTATTACAGTTAGTAATGTATCTGTTGGTTCTGTTGTTAATTCCACATCATACGGCACTTCCAGTTCAGCAAATTCAATAGGATATAATTCACAAAACGGTCTTTTTTATTATTTCCAGGCCGCTCTTTCAGGACCAAAACAATTTGTATCTTATAATCCTGTTACAAACGTTTATACCACACTTGCACCAAGCCCGATAACAGCAACAGTAAACAGAGGTTGTATAAATTTTAATGGAACAGGTTATTATTGCCTCGATGTAAACAGTAATTTATACTATTATAATATTGCTACTAATGCATGGACCTTTATCAGTTCAACTTTTAAAGACCAATTTAATAATAATGTATCCGCCAGTTTTATTACAGAAAGTAGCGGAGATATGGCAATTGACGGATACGGAAATCTGTGGATCGTTTGTTCAAACGGAACGCAATACGGCCTTTATAAAATGGCAGCGCCTTTGCCAACGTCGGCTACGGCAAGCATTACTGTAACAAGAATGGTAGCACCGACAACATCAACGCCAGGCGCAGGTTTCACAGGTATCGCGTTTAGCCCGACGGGCGATATTTATATGGCAACGAGCGCTGATCTTTATATTTTAAAAACAAATTTTACATTAACGCATCTTGGTACTTTCACTGTTGCCGGAGTATCGGGTGATCTTACTTCATGCAGTTATCCTTTCAGTGTGTTGCCGGTAAATTTTTTAAATTTTGCCGCGTCAGAAAACAACGATGTTGTTTCTCTTGACTGGACAGTTTCGCAATCTGATAACAACAAAGGTTTTTACATCGAAAAAAGCATTGATGGAAAAAACTGGAGTGAATTAGGATTTGTTGGAGTTACTGCAAATGATTATTCAGGAGAAAATAATTATTCGTTTGCTGATCCCAATCCCCAGCCCGGATCTAATTACTATCGTATTAAAGAAGTTGATTTCAATAACTCAGCCACTTATTCTGAAACAAAAATTGTTTCGCTTTCATCAACGGAAAAAATTGCTGTTTGGCCAAATCCGGCAAAGGACATGATCAATGTTCAAACCAACGGATATCAAACAAACGTTACCATGGAAATGTATGACCTGTTTGGAAAAAAAGTGCTTACGAAATCTTTGCAACCTGGCAATAACTCCATCAACATAGGCGGTCTTCCCGCCGGAACATATATCGTGCATTATCAAAATGCAGGCGGAGAAACAGAAAATCATAAAATAATAAAGAACTAATCAGCGCATCTGCCAATCAGCAGCTAACGGAAATGGGCAACCACGAATGTTCCGGCAAAATATAAAATCTGTTACTACCTCAATCTTTTTTATCATCCTTCACTCAACCTGCAATTTGCGCCGCTTTTTTATTTTCTTTTTAAAGAAGCGACCAATTTTATTTTTTTGTTGATGTAACCATTTTACCTTTCTTCAGTAATCAATATATAAGGCTCAAATCAAGTGGAAGAACTAACGGATGAATCCATAATGCTTAGTGTAAAGGAAGGAAATTTACCTGCCATGACAGAACTCTTTGAGCGCTATCATGTGAAGCTCTATAATTTCTTTTTGAAACTGACTTTTGACAG
>DATHPY010000530.1:0-5350 GCA_035483315.1 Puia sp.
CGCACCGAAGCCGGCAGTTCCTTCCAAAAAAGAACCAAATGAAAAAGCGATGAGCACAGCCTGAATTCTTCTGTCGGGTGTTATTGAAGCAATGCAATGTTTAATAATTTCAAATTGCCCGCTCTTTACCGTAATGTTGAATAAAAAAATTGCCGCGAAAAAAATCCAGCAAATAGGAAATAAACCATACAATGCTCCATGTGCAACAGACGCGAATGCAAATGTTACCGGCATTTTATAAAAAGCAATCGCAACGATGAGGGCAATGACAGTTGCTATCAAAGATGAAAGGTAGCCTTTCATCTTTTTAATAATGAGCGCCCAGAAAATAAATAAAATTGATAACAGCGCAATGATCACAGATATGAAGTGATTGGAGTAAGGATCAAGAATTTGCTTCCATATCATATCAAGATCTTGTTAAGTTAGTTGGTGAATTAAAGTTACGGGAAATTTATGCAACGGAAACTAACGGTATTGCATACACTAAATTTTTATTAAAAAATATAGCCACAGATTGCACAGAAACACGGAATTAATAATCAGGCTTTTCTGTGTTTCTGTGCAATCTGTGGCAACCCAAAAAACCATTACCGTTTTATAACCGACGTTCACCGGAAAAGAATATGGTTCTACCGTAAAATACTTGCGCCACAAACGGCGAAGTGAATATCTTAGCAGCAGAATTTAATCCTTTCTGCTAAAATAAATTTCATGGATCATCAATTAAATGTGCCTGTTCTTTCTGTAAACAGTTTAAATATTTATTACGGAAATTTCCAGGCGGTTCGTAATGTTTCTTTTGAAGTGCGCACCGGCGAAATATTCGGTTTGCTCGGACCAAACGGCGCAGGAAAAACCAGCACATTGAGTGCAGTTGAAGGATTGCTGAAGCCACAATCCGGCAACATTACAATTGCAGGATATGATATAAAAGAAAAACCATTACACGCGCGCGCAAGCATTGGTGTGCAATTACAATCAACAAGTTTTCAACCGGAATTAAATGTGGGAGAAATAATTCGGTTATACGCCGGCATTTATAATGTTGAAATGAATAAAGAAAAGCTCAATAAAATTTTAACTGCGATCAAATTAGAAGATGCAGCAACAAAAAGATTCGGTCAACTTTCCGGCGGCCAGCAACAACGGGTTTCTCTTGCGATAGCAATAATTCACGAACCGAAATTGGTTTTGCTTGATGAGCCAACATCAGGGCTTGATCCGCAATCACGCCGTCAGTTGTGGGAACGAATGGAAAATTTGCGGGAGAATGGCCACGGAATAATTCTTACCACACATTCAATGGAAGAAGCCGAAGCTGTTTGTGATCGCATCGCAATCATTGATCACGGACAAATGATTATTGACGGCGAGCCACAGCAAATAATTGAAAATAATCGCGACAAACCAGAAGTTATCAAAGCATCACGCAAAGGAAAAATAACGCTCGAAGATGTTTTCATCGGGTTAACCGGAACTGCAATTCGCGCATAATACTAAAAACAAGGTCAACATGGAAAATATTATACCATCAACATCAAACGTACTCTCAGCATTACTTCGTGCAGATCTTACAACACAATGGCGCAATCGTCGCGCCGTCATTATGGTTATTTTAGTGCCGGTAATTATTCTTATTTCCTGGAAAGGTATCATTGATAAATTCGGCGGCGCATTTGCACTTGCAAATTGTATTACTGTCGGACTTACTGCAATTGGTTTGATGGGATATTCAAATTCCATTGCGCGTGATCGTGATAAAGGAGTTTTTCAGAGGCTGCGCGTTGCTCCTATTCCATCGTGGTCAATTATGGTGAGCAGACTTGCTGTGCAATTGGCGCTGGTAGTAATTATGATCGTTGCCGTTTTTTTGGCGGGATATAATTATGATAAAATTTCTCTTGGCATGAATGGTTATTTATTAAGTGTGCTGACTGCATTTGTTGGCGGCGCAATGTATTTGGGATTGGGTCAGGCAATCGTGGGATTAATCACCAATCCTGAAACGGTTAATTCAACCACGCGATTGGTTTATTTCTTTTTTATCATGATCGGAATGTTCGGAATGCTTGGCGCGTTAGGTGAAAGTATGGGTCAGTTAGTGAAGTGGTCTCCATATGGAACGGTCATGCATATTCTTTCGTCAAGCATGCATCCGGAAACATGGAACAATGAAGCAACAATGGCTTTATTCGCCACTGTTGGTTATGCAATTTTATTTTCTGCAACAGGCATTAAAAAGTTCAAATGGAATTCTGCAAAATGATTTAACGATTAGCGTGCTTCGTATTTCTTTTATAAATTCGGTACATGATTCAATCGCTGTTTAACTGGAGATCGTTGTTGGCGGTAATTGCCATTGGCATTGTTACAGGAACTATTTTTTATTCAAATTATCTTTCTAAAAAAATTGCCGCTGATGAAAAAAGAAAAATGGCAACATGGATAGAAGCGCAGCGGACTATTTTAAAAGCAAACGAACAGGCTAGTTTAATTCTTGCCGCAAAAATTTCTTCTGAAAATACAGAAATACCAATTATTGAAACCAATGAAAAAGACAGTATCATCACATATATCAATCTTGATTCATTAAAATCAGAAACTGATAAAACTTTTCTTGCCGATAAACTGAAAAAGTTCAAATCGGAAAACCAGCCTTTCGAATTAAAGTTTTCTGATTCTCCGTATACTGCTAACCGTTATTATTACGGTCATACGGTTTTATTGGATGAAGTGAGATATTACCCGCTCGTACAATTATTCATCGTTGCGTTATTTATTTTCTTCACTTTTTATTCCATCTCGGTTCGAAACCGCGCTACACAAAATCAGCTTTGGGCAGGCATGGCAAAGGAAACAGCTCATCAATTAGGCACACCGGTTTCATCTCTGGAAGGCTGGGTGGAAATGCTGAAGGAAAATGATGTTGATGAAAAAACAGTTGCGGAAATTCAAAAAGATGTGAATCGTTTGAAACTTGTCTCCGACCGTTTTGGAAAAATCGGCAGCAAACCAAAGCTTGATGAAAAAGATATAGTGACGCAGATCACCAACATGATGGAGTATATCAAAAAAAGATCAACCGGAAAAGTGCAATTCAATATTAACACACATGGCGCTGAACAAATTCTTGCAAAAATATCTGAGCCGTTATTTGATTGGGTGATAGAAAATTTATTAAAGAATGCGCTCGATGCCATGGAAGGCAAAGGACAAATTAATATTGACATCAAACAAAATGAAAAAGGAATTTTTGTCGATGTTGCAGACACCGGCAAAGGAATTGCGGGAGCCAATTTGCGAAAAGTTTTTAAACCCGGCTTCACCACAAAAAAACGCGGCTGGGGACTTGGGCTGAGTTTATCAAAAAGAATCATTGAACAATACCACAACGGTTCATTAACTGTAAAAGATTCCGAGATCGGAAAAGGAACTACATTTAGGATTGAGTTGAAGAAGATTTAAGAAACAAGGTACAAGAGACAAGGAACAAGAAAACCTCTACTATGGAAAAATATATACAACAACTACTTTCTGATATTAATCATGCGACTGAAAGTATTAGTTTACCATTTGTTGAACGGGAGTTGCATCTTCATGATTGGATTTCCAATGAAGAAGAAAACAAAATAGCTCCAGTTCGTGATCTTGAAGAATGGACAGGCATAACTAAAATCCAACTTCCGCCACCTGAAATGCTTTCTGATGACCAATTGCATAATCTTCTATCTGCATTAATTAAAATGCTCGATGCATATAATTGGTCGTTCGTGCTGCAAATTAAAATTCCTGAGCAAATTCAATATGCTGATATACGCGAAAATTTTGATCAGCAGGCAAAGATCAAACGTTTGCATATGGGATTCTTCGAACTTTGCCTTCCGGGAACTGAACATAACAAATGTGCACTTGGAAAATATTGCCAGTGTGCATTTTATGAAACGCTTTTTTCTGAATTTACAAATGAGGAACTCAGTTCTGAAGAAGAAAGAGCCAGGGAATTAGAATGCAAGATCATACACTTAAAAAGAAAATATGATAATGATTGGATGAAATATTATCCATATCATCTTGATGTAAATTATGACGATGAAAATGGTAATCCTTATAACTATGGTTTCACAGATCAGGATGAAGAAGATAATGATAATTGGCGTTGAATTATTTTCATGAATTGTCATTACAGGAAATCCTCAAATATTTTTTTTACATTTGCAACCGCCTCAACTGAAAACGCTAAACTATAAACTAACAATGCGGCGGTGGCGAAACTGGTAGACGCACTACTTTGAGGTGGTAGCGCCCGAAAGGGTGTGAGAGTTCGAATCTCTTCTGCCGCACAAAGCGAGGCAATTGCTTCGCTTTTTTATTTCTTAAATTGCATAAAAAAAATTCATGACAATTGAGCTGGTGTTCCTGGTGATTATTTTACTTGTATGTATTGTGGCTCTTTTTTTTGCTTACAAAGCATCTGTTTCAAAAAAAGAAAATCAATTATCGGGCATTGATTATAAGTTAGAATCGTTTTCCAAAGATGTCGCAAGAATTGAATCTTCTGTAAAAGATGAGATCATTAATAACCGGAAAGAGACATTGCAGGAAATTAAATCTTCGCGCGAGGAACTATCAAATTCATTAAGATCGTTTGGAGAATTAATTTCAAATTCCATGAAAACGATCGGCGATGTACAAAAAGATCAGCTTACAAATTTCTCTAAAAATTTAAATGATCTTACCAAATCTTTTGAAGAAAAAATTTCGATACTAACTTCTTCAATGGAAACAAAACTTAAAGAATTAAATGAAGGAAGTATCAAAAATGCAAAAGATAACAGGGATGAGCTAAGAACCAATCTTAATTTAATGAGAGAAGTTTTAGAAAAAAAGATCACCGACATGCAGCAGGGTAATGAAAAGAAATTGGATGAAATGCGTGCGACAGTAGACGAAAAATTGCAGAAAACGCTGGAAACAAGATTGGGAGAATCTTTTAAACTTGTCAGTGAAAGATTAGAATCTGTACATAAAGGATTGGGAGATATGCAGCAGCTTGCCACTGGAGTTGGGGATTTGAAAAAAGTTTTAAGCAATGTAAAAACGAGAGGTATACTTGGCGAATATCAGCTGGCAAATCTTTTAGAGCAAATGCTCACGCCGGACCAATATGCTAAAAATCAAAGAACAAAAATCGGATCGAATGCAACCGTCGAGTTTGCGGTGAAACTTCCTGCAGGAGACAACAAGGAAGAAATATTGTGGCTGCCCGTGGATTCAAAATTTCCCAAAGAAGATTTTGAACTGCTCACTGAAGCATATGAACATGGAGTTTTAGAACAGATCGAAGAGC
>DATHPY010000531.1:0-2456 GCA_035483315.1 Puia sp.
CGCGAGCGTGAATATTCATAATTTGTTCAACACAAAATGGCTTGATCCTGGTTTCCGCACTGCAGATGGATTGGTATATTCAACAGTTCTTGAACAACCCGGCGCGAGTGGAATATTTAAGATAGGAATTACGTTATAAAAGTAGGAAGTGAAGGCGGAAGTCAGATATTGATAACAATATAAAAATTCAAAATTTATTTATTTTATTTATCATTAATACCTTTAAGATTATTATATATCAGCTTCTGATTTCTGACTTCCGTCTTCAGATCAAAGATTGAATAAAATGTATGCTGAAAAGGTTTGTATATCTTATATTATTTTGCTTATCTGCATCAACTCCGCAAGCTCAGATGCGGGAACAGGAAGCCAATCTCAAAGCAGCATTCATTTACAATTTCATAAACTACATTGATTGGGACGCCGGCAACAACAATAATGATTTTATTATTGGCATCGTTGGTTCATCCGACGTTACAAAATCTTTGATTGATTTTTCAAAAGGCAAAACAGCAAAAGATAAAAAAATAATCGTCCGGGTTTTTAACCGGCCGGAAGATATTGAAAACTGCCAGATTCTTTTTATTCCGAAAAATATTTCTTTTTCACTTCATTCAATATTGGAAAAAACAGATAAAGGAACGCTGACCATAAGTGAAGAAACCGGCTTTGCAGAGCAGGGAACTGCATTAAACTTTTATATCCAAAACGATAAATTAAAATTTGAAGCGAATATTAAAGCGATTGATGGCGCAGGTTTAAAAGCAAGTTCGCAATTGCTTAAGCTTGCTAAAATTGTCAATCAATAAAAAGAGAAAAGCTTTTGTTTAAATTAAACGACATATCAATAAGAAACAAGCTGATACTGATGCAGGTGTTTACCAGCGTTATTGTACTTGGCGTTTTTTTTGAGATCTTTATAATCAACGATATCAATTCTTACAAAAAACGAAAAGCAAATTCAACCATCGGTCTTGCAACAGTTATCAGCACAAACAGCGTATCCACTTTACGTTTCCAGGATAATGAAGCTGCAAGAAATACATTATCGGAGTTGTTAAATGTTGTTCCGGATATTGAACATGCAGTCATTTTGGATTCAACCGGAAAGATATTTGCTTCTTATAAAAAAGATTCGGCAGAAAATTTAATTATTCCGGCAGAGTTAAATCAAAAGGAGTTTTTTTATACAGATAAAAAACTTTTTGTAAGAAATGATATCATAAATAAAAATGAACGTCTCGGAAAAGTTATTCTTGAAGTGGAGTTAACAGAGCTGAGCGAGATAAAAGAATTCAAATATAAGTTAGCAACAACTTTATTATTGGTAGGGTTGGCTTTTTCATTTCTGCTTGCGATCATTATTCAAACTTATATTTCCAAACGCTTATTACACCTGGTGGATGTTATGAAAAAAGTGAGTGAAACAGGAAATTACAATCAATCAATCACCGACGAAGGAAAGGATGAGATAAGCACACTCGGCCGCGTGTTCAATAATCTTATGCAACAGGTCAGCGAAAATCAACGGAGAAAAGATGAGTTCATTGGCATTGCAAGTCATGAATTAAAAACGCCGCTCACAAGCGTTAAAGGTTATCTGGAATTATTAAGAGGAATTGAAGACAGGGAACCAAATAAACAATTCACGCAAAAAGCCAGCGAGAGTGTAGGCAAACTTGAAAAATTAATTAATGATCTGCTCGATGTTTCAAAAATTCAAAGCGGGCAATTGGAACTCACAAAACAAGTGTTTGATATGGACACACTTTTGGATGAAACGATCGCATCTTTCCAAATGATCTCAAAATCACATCTTATAATAAAAGGAAGCGACCCGATTCGTGCAAAAGTGATGGCGGATAAACAACGCATTGAACAAGTGCTGTTCAATCTTCTTTCCAATGCTGTTAAATATTCGCCTGGGGAGAAAAAAGTAATCGTTGCAAGTACGAAAACAGATGGCGAATTAGTTATTAAAGTAAGAGATTTTGGAGTTGGCGTTTTGAAAGAAGAGCAGTTAAATATTTTTGAACGTTTCTATCGCTCTAAAAATACATCAATACATATTTCAGGATTTGGACTGGGCTTATATATATGCATGGATATTATTAAAAGACACGGCGGCAAAATGTGGGTTGAGACTGAAAACAAAGGTTCTTCGTTTTATTTTTCTTTACCGTTAATTGATCAAAAATGAAAAAGATTCTCGTACTTGATGATGATGTTGACATACTCGTGTTAATGCAGATGACATTAAAAATGCACGATTTTTCGGTGGAAGCAATTTCCAGGTGGCAGGATATTGATAATAGTATTTCAAGTTTTAATCCTGATCTTATTATACTCGATGTTTCTCTTAATGGAGCAGACGGACGTGACATCTGCAAACGAATAAAAACGTCAACAAAAACAGGACACATTCCAGTTATCCTTTTTTCTGCTAACGCAGAAAT
>DATHPY010000532.1:0-2587 GCA_035483315.1 Puia sp.
TACTCGGAACATTTTATGTTGCTGCAATTGTGATGCTGGTTCCGCGACTTGGTGTTGCATTGGCGTTTAGTTTGGTAATCGCCGGACAAACAATCACCGCACTTATTTTTGATCATTTCGGGTGGCTTGGTGTTGCTGTAAGAGAAATTTCTTTAGGAAAAATTATTGGCGTGGTGTTGTTGATCGCAGGCGTGGTGTTGATAAGAAAGTTTTAGGGAGAAAAAATGTTTTGCTTTCGCCGATCGTAAGACTGGCTGAATAAAGAATAAGACGCACAAGAGTGCGACGCAACGATGCTTAATAGAATTACTGAACCCTGTTACAAAAAAATTATTTCCAAAAAATTTGCGGCATCGGTTTATCCAGCAAATACTCGTAAATGAATTTATAACTTTCGTTTGTTGCCTGTATTATAAAACTTGTCCAAAGTTTAAAAACTTTGGACAAGTTGAGAGTGCTTAATAATATTACTAAACCCTGTGACAAAAATCTATTTCCAAAAAACTTGCGGCATCGGTTTCTCCAGCAAATGCTCGTAAATAAATTTATAACCTTCATTTGTTGCCTGCGCACTTTTTAATCCGCGATAACCGTGACGCTCGCCGGGATAGATCATGAATTCAAAATTCTTGTCTAAATCTTCCAGTTTGTTGATGAACTGAATGGTGTTTTGCATGTGTACATTATCATCCATGCTTCCGTGCGTGATGCGCAAAAGTCCTTTATAATTTTTTTCATAATTCTGAGGCGCGGTTATTTTGTATCCATCCGGATTATCCTGCGGCGTGCTCATAAAACGTTCCGTATAATGCGTGTCGTACAAACTCCAATCCGTGACGGAATAATTTGCCATGCCATGAGTGAAAACATCCGCGCCATAAGTAAGCGCCATGCAGGTAATGTAGCCACCAAAACTTCCGCCGGTAATGCAAACTTTTGTGGTATCAACATACGATTGTTTGCGAAGCCAGCGCGCGCAATCCATGTAATCTTCAATTTCATATTTGCCCATTTGACGATAAATATAATTTGCGCCAGCCTTGCCAAAATGCCCGCTGCTCCGGTTATCCATTGCAACTTGTATCAAACCTTCTTTCGCCCACCACTCACTCCGCAAAAAGCCATTGTTCCATCTGTCGTAAACTGTGCCCGCATTCGGTCCGCCGTAAATGCTGATAAGCACAGGATATTTTTTATTCGGGTCGAAATGAATCGGGTAGGTAACGGTCATGGGTAAGTCAAATAATCCATCGGAAGATTTTACACGAACCAATTCTGTTTTTGGCAATTCGTAATTATCAAACTCTGATCCTTTGCTATCGCCAAGTTCCCTGATCACTTTTCCTTTTGTATCAACAAGCGCCATTTTCGGCGGCGTGGAAATATTGGAATACGTAGTAATAAAATATTTTTGATTGGGAGAAAGATTGATGTTATCGTGAGAATAATCTCCAAAAGTTAATCTTGTTAATCCTTTTCCGTTCAATCCTATTTTGTAAAGATCAACTCTTGCAGAATTTTCTTTTCTCGATTTGAAATAAACCGTTTTTGTTTTTCCATCAACTTCAGTAATATCGGTTGAAAAATTTCCCTGTGTAATTTGATTTACAAAAGTTCCGTCTGCATTATATAAATACAGATTTTTCCATCCGCTTTTATCACTGGAAATAATAAATTGTTTGCCGCCATTAATAAATGTCAGTCGTGCGTCTTCAAGTGTTATCCATGTTTTTTGCTGTTCATCATACACTTCTTTTTTACTTCCATTGCTGATATTAACGGAAAAAATTTTCAGATGATTTTGCAAACGCGGCATCCATTGAACCCAAAGAGCAGAACCGTCGGGCGTCCAGTATGGCATGCCAAAATACTGATCATCTTTGTCATTAAAATCTGCCCACACTGTTTTTGAATCATCAACAGAAACAATTCCGATTTTCACTTCAGGATTTTTATCGCCCGCTTTTGGATAATGCTGGTGTTCTAAAAAACCTTCATGACCTTCCGAATTATAGATTGGAAAAACCGGAACCTGTGTTTCATCAAAATGAATGAACGCAATATGCTTGCTGTCTGGGCTCCACCAAAAAGCTTTGTAACGACTCGCTCTTCCTAAAATTTCTTCATAATATACCCACGCCGCATAACCGGAATAAACATTTTCAGAACCATCATTGCTTAATTGAATTTCTTTTCCTGAACTGAGATCCTTTGCATACAAATTATTTTTTCTTGTATAAGCAGCCCATTTTCCATCGGGAGAAGCCGTCATATTTCTATTTCCATCTGAAGAATTAGCTTCCCCAGTTCTGGTAGGTTCTACATCATCTTTATAAATAATGGCAGCGCCTGTTTTCACATCAACAGACCATAATTTTGTTTTTCCGTCAGCATCTTTTTTGGATTCCGTGTAATGTTCGTCATCAATCCATTCGCGAATCACTGGAAGTGGTTTTACAATGTCAGACTTTGCTGCTTTAAAACTTTGCTCGTAACTAAGTTCTTTTTTTTGTGCAAAAGTTATAGCGGCAATAAAAAAAATCAATGAAATACTTAATGCAATTTTTCTCATGTTAGTTGGTATTTG
>DATHPY010000533.1:0-2101 GCA_035483315.1 Puia sp.
TGGTTATCATCGTTGCCGTTATTGTTACCGTTGCCTTTGTTATTATCGTCTCCCATATCATCATCCTGTAAAAAACCGACAGGTGTTTGCACTACACCCCATGGTGCATTTAAAGAACCTTTTGATGCAAATCTTTTTACAAAACTTCCATCGGTATTAAAAATATCAACAACACCTAATCCACGCCCAGCCTGGTCGCGGCCGTTTGCGCCGACTTTTGCATACTCAACATACAACCACGATCCTACTGCCTGAATATTAAACGGCGCAAATCCGGAAGGCAAAAAAGGATCCGAAAAAGACATTTGCACGGCTGTGAAAGTTGTATCCCACACATCAATTTTTCCAGTTTCAAAATTGGCGGCATATATATAATGCAAACCTGCGTTGGCAGCAATGGCAAGACCAGTGTAAGAAGAAGTTGCGGAATTATTTGCAATGCTAAACGCATTATTACCCGCTGCGCCATTCCATCCCGATACAACGCCATCAACACCAACAAAAAGAAAATTAGAACCCTGGTTATTAGCAAGCGTAAACCCATCGCCGCCAGAAAAAACAATTCCTGTCGGCAATCCGCCAACACTATCAGCAGGCGAAGGAATACCAATTGGTGAACGAACGATTGCGCCATCGCCTGTGTACAATTCACTCACATGCCCGCTCATGGAATTTACCCAGGCAATTCCACTCGGTGCCCATGCGAGGCCCCATGCATTCATTAAAGTCGGATCAACTAACGTTGGAGAGTATGTGGAATTATTTGCAACGAGATTCACCTGTTGAAAATCGCGAAGCTCATTGTCGTTGATGTTTTGTTTGCGGCATCCTGATACAATAATTATAAGAAGAAAAGATAGCGCGCAAAAATTAGCTGCGTTTAAAAGTGTGAGCTTTTTCATAAAGTTATTTGTTAGAATTTGTTAGGAAATAAATCATCATTCAGCTATGAATATAATTGCTGTTAAAAAAATGCAGATAAGGCCTTTGTGTGCGCACACAAAAGAAAATTCATCCCAGGTTTGTTTTAGCGTATTTTGTTTTACGGCAGGTTACAAGTATAAACGTTCATTATTAACGGCGGTTGCCTCTGAGTATTTAATATATTTTTTTGGTAACAGACATCTGTTCGCTGTTCAGCATCGTGTAGCCTGTCCCGCAGTATTGCGGGATCACACTTTTGTACGGCAACAATTCTATTGAGCAGTGGGTTTATAAAAATCAAAACGGCTATAATTTTCAAAAAATATTCTCCCGCAGATTTTTGCAGATGTAAGCGCAGATATTGGCAGAAAGATCAGCGATGGTCCGCGTGATTTTCAATCTGCGTTATCAGCGGGAATATTTTAGATATTCTATTGTCTTTTAACGTCTCGTAAATAAATTTTATCTGCTCGGCACTAAAACCATGTGTTTCGTCAATTATAATCCAATTATTAAATATATTTTGAGTAATTCTTACTTGCATTTGCCTTGTCACCTTATTTTGGCGGGTATAACGCACCATAGCATTTTTTATATTGATTGAATCTTTTCTAAATATCCCAAAACCGTTTAAGTAATCTACGTTTAAAATGCAATGTTTTTTATCAATATAAACGTTTGTTGAAAATCTTGAAAACATTCTATTGATAAAAGGGGATAATAGTAATGTTATTGGCAATATTATTCCAAACAAGGTGTGAAAAGAACCAGATTTTGAAAAAGAAATAAAAATTAAAAGGCCGCCAAAAATAATGGCAGTAAATAATGAAATTAGAAATCTCCGACTTACATTTTGAGGAGTTAATGCAAATTTCTCAGGCGAAATGTTTATTATATTATCCACTTGATAGATTAAAGTTTTACAATTTACTGAACAGAAATTATCAACGGGTGTTGCACCCGTTCTTTAAAAAAAGAAATATAATTGAACCATGCTGCGGCGTTTGTAATTATTCCGGCTTTGTTCCAGCAGGCTCCGGTGTAATAAATTATTTGTTTATTTTTTGTTTGAGTGATGGCGAGCAGGTGCAACTCCGTCATCATTTCATTTACGGGTTGCAGAAAAACACTTCCAACGCCCGTGATGCCATCATTGCCGAATTGTGGCTCCCAATAA
>DATHPY010000534.1:0-13880 GCA_035483315.1 Puia sp.
CTATTGGCTGACCATTTTCGTAAAAGTATGTATTGAAATTTGTGGTTTGATAATATTGCCACTTGAATTTTTTAAACTGTAGCCTGTTTTTACCGAACTCAACTGCGTTTACCTGCGCGGAAGTTTGAAAAAAGAAACAAACTAAACTGGTAAGGATTAAAAAAAAATGCTTTTGTTGTAACTTACTCTTATAAACTTGCATATCCATTCTTTGAAATTTTAAAGTTAGAACAATCCATATAATCGGTGAAATTCATTTTGATTCAAAAACAATGAAGTATGATTAACATTCAAAGCTTTACATTCAATCCGGTACAGGAAAATACATACGTCTTATATAATGATAAGGATGCCTGTTGCATCATAGATCCGGGATGCTATTTTGGCAATGAACGGCATACGCTGCAGGAATTTATTGAAGAGGAGAAACTAACGCCCCAACTTTTGTTAAATACACACTGTCATCTAGATCATGTTTTTGGAAATAAATTCATCCATGATGAGTATGATCTGATATTGCATTTGCATGAAAAAGAAAAACCGGTTTTGGATTTTGCGCCAACAAGCGGATTAAGTTGGGGAATGCCTTTTGAAAATTATCGCGGCGAATTAATTTTTTTGGAAGAAGACGATGTTGTTAAGTTAGGTGATGATGAATTGAAAGTATTATTTACTCCGGGGCACTCGCCGGCAAGCATTTGTTTTTATTGTGAAGAACAAAAATTTGTGATCGGCGGAGATGTACTATTTTGCCAAAGTATTGGAAGAACCGATTTGCCTGGCGGAGATTTTGATACTTTGATAAACAGCATCCGGAATAAATTATTTATTTTGCCCGATGATGTGATCGTTTATCCGGGTCACGGCGAACCAACAACAATTGGGTTTGAAAAAGAGAACAATCCTTTTTTGAAATGAGAATTGTCTGAACCCAGATTCTATCCTTATCCAACTGATCGTCCTGAAAAAATTATCAGTTAAATAAGAATAATCAGGTTAAAATCGTGGTTCAGATATTTTCTAATTCCTTACAACCACTTGCCGATATATGGTAACTTCTGAAATTCTCTTTTTTCAATTCTTACAATAAAAAGCCCGTAAGCTGCTGTAAAAATTGTAGCAAGTCCAATGCTAAACCAGTAGTTTTTCCAGATTCCAATTATAAAATGATGAAGAAAATATAAGAATGCAACAATCACTAAATAAGCAACCAATTTTTTTGTGGCATAAGGAATGCGATAGGCTTTTTGTCCCCAGAAATAAGAGATCACCATCATACTTCCATAGCAAATAAAAGTTGCCCATGCGCAAGCCATATAACTGTAACGCGGAATAAAAATATAATTAATGATCAGCGTGATTGCAGCGCCGATTAACGTAATAACTGCGCCGGGCGTGGTTTTACGCGAAAGCCTGTACCAGATGGAAAGATTAATATAAATGCCCAAAAACATGTTTGCGAAAAGTAAGATCGGAACAACTTTTAATCCCACCCACATTTTTTCATTTCTTATAAATTCTTTCCAGACATCTAAATACAGCGCAACCACTAAAAACATAACTGTAATGGTTATCACAAAAAACTTCATCACTCGTGCATAAGTTTTTTGTGCATTTTCCTGAACGGATTGTTTAAAAAAAAATGGCTCAGCGCCCATTCGAAATGCTTGTATAAATAAAGAAATTAAAATAGATAATTTATAACAAGCGCCATAGATGCCAACCTGCGAACGGATAACAGCTTCCGAAGTGGAAGGATACCACCAACCCAACATAATACGGTCAAAAGTTTCATTAATAACTCCGGCAAAACCGGCAATCGTTAGCGGCAAAGAATAAACCATTATTTCTTTCCATAAAACAAAATTGAAATTCCATTTGTGCCTGAAAAATTCTCTGTATAAAACTGCCAGTTGAAAAAATGACTGCACAACATTTGCAACTAAAATATAACCTACACCAAAATTTTTATTATAAATAAGCAATACAACACTATTGGGATTTTTTTTCACGAGCGAGGGGCAGAGCGAAAGAAAAAAATAAACAACAGCGATGTTCAATAATATTCCTGTAATTCTTATAAATGCAAATTTGCGTGGACGATTTTCCTGCCGCAATTTGGCAAAAGGTAAAGCGGAGAATGCATCAAAAGCTATGATCAAAGCGCTTATTACAATGTACTCAGGATGTTCTTTTATAGAAATTATTTCTGCAAACTGCTTATTGAACACGATCATTAAAAAGGAAAACAGAATGGTGGTTGAAAGAATGGAAATAAAGGCTGTGCTATAAATCTGGCTCTTATGTTCATCTTTCTGAACATACCGGAAATAAGCAGTTTCCATTCCATATAAAAAAACAGTATTTAAAAATGGAATAGCAGCATATACCAAAGTCATTTCGCCATATACAGATTCCGTTAATTTATAAGTTAAATAAGGTGTAAGAAGATAGTTCAAAAACCGCGAAAAAATTGTACTTGCGCCGTACCAAACTGTTTGTCCCGCTAATTTTTTTATGCTGCTCAAGAAATAGATTTATTAACAAAAATAAACTTCATCTTTATATATTTGTTGTCCGATTTAAAAACAATAATAATCAAACTGTTTAAATAACATTAATTTACCTAAAACTTATTTACTATGAAACCGATCTTACTCGCTGTTTTCATTCTTTTTACCGCAAGTTTTACTGTTAAAGCCCAGCAGGCTTATGACAGCAAATTAGATTATCAAAAGTCCAGCATTGTTGTCGCGAGCATCGAACTGGCTTATTCGCAGGATGTAGTGGAAGATGCGATCAAAGATTACATGAATAAGCATGGATATAAAAACTCCAATTCAAAAGGGTTTTCGGTTTATCGCGGAGCGCGATTAGATAGTGCAGATGCAAACACACGCGATCTGTATTTTAAAGTAGATAAGAAGAAAAAAGAAAAAGATATTTCTGTTATTTCCTTGTTCTCCACGCAACTCAATGCAGATATTCTTGCCAAAGATTCTCTTGACAACGGACAAACGGATAAAGCAAAATTTTTTTTAAATAATCTTACTCCTTATATTGATGCGCATAATCTGGAAGTGCAGATCGGCAATCAGCAGGAGGTATTGAAAAAAGCACAGAAAAAACAAAATAATTATAAGAACGAACAGGGAGATCTCGAAAAGAAATTAAGAAAGATACAGGATGAACTCGCTCAAAATAAAATTGACCAGGCTGCACAAACCCAGGCAATGCAGAATTCAGTAAACCAGGATGCTGATGCAACCAAAAAAGCAAATAAAAAAATGAGCAGGCTGCTGGATGATCAAAGTAGTTTGGAGAAGAAACAAAGAAATACACAGCAGGATCTCGACGACAATAAAAAAGATCAGGACGCGCAAATGAAAGAAGTGGATAAACAACAGCAGGTACTTGATGCGCTGATCGCTAAAAGAAAATAGATGTTCAAATTTTTTTGTCACAGATGACACCAATAAATTTCTCTGTGTTTCGGTGCAATCTGTGGCAATTTTTTACCAATCAACTCTTTTCCGTCCAATTTTAATTTCGCTATTTTTTTTCTTCGATTCGATTCTTTTTTCTTTAGAACCTTTGGTTGGTTTTGTTGCAACGCGCTTCTTTTGTTTTTTGAGTGCATGTTCGATCAATGCATTTATTTTTTTTATTACTTCTTTTTTATTTTCCAATTGCGAACGATGTACCTGCGACCTCGTTTGTAAAAAACCTTCTGAATTTATTTTGTTTGCGAGTTTTAGATGCAACACTTTTTTTTGCTCATCATTAAGAAGCGGCGAATCATCAATATGAAAATATCCTTCCACCATGGTTTCCACCTTGTTTACATTTTGGCCGCCTTTGCCACCGCTGCGCGCAGTTTTAAAAATAATTTCCGGTAAGACATCTATCTTCATATTTTAAAATTACAAATTAAATTTTGGTAAGAAATGCGCGCGGTTATTCAAAGGGTAAGTAAAGCCAGTGTTACGATTGATGGAAAAATAAAATCAGCAATTGATAAAGGGTTATTGATTTTTTTGGGCATTGAAGACGCGGACAATACAGAAGATATTGAATGGTTGAGCGCCAAAATTATCAATTTAAGAATATTTGATGATGAGAATGGCGTGATGAATATTTCAGTTAAAGATATTTGCGGAGATATTTTATTAGTGAGTCAATTTACTTTGCACGCATCGACGAAAAAAGGGAATCGCCCTTCTTATATTCGCGCAAGCAAACCGGAAGTTGCCATTCCGCTTTATGAGAAAATGATATCGCAATTGGAAAAAGATCTTGATAAAAAAATTTTTACCGGAGAGTTTGGTGCAGATATGAAAGTTGAATTATTAAATGATGGACCGGTGACAATTGTAATTGATACGAAGAATAAAGAGTGATCATTTTCAATTCGTGTAATAAAAGTTGCATTATGAAACTAAACGTGTACGTTGTTAACGCTTTTGCAGAAACTACTTTTGGCGGCAATCCTGCGGCTGTTGTGCCTTTGGAGCAATGGCTGAATGATGAGTTGCTGCAGCAAATTGCCGCGCAACACAATCTTGCAGAAACCGCATTTATTGTTCCTGCAGGAGATGATTTCGCCATTCGCTGGATGACCCCTGCAGTCGAAGTAAAATTATGCGGACATGCAACGCTTGCATCAGCGCATATTTATTTTAATCGTCTTAAGTATGAAAAAGAAAAAATCACATTTAATTCTAAAAGCGGTCCGTTGCATGTAACAAAAAGTGATGATGAAAAATTAACGCTCGATTTTCCTGTTGATAAACTCGAAGAAATAAAGAATACTGCGGAAATTGAAAAAGCTTTAAATATAAAACCACTGGCAGTTTATAAATCTTCCTTCGATTATATGGTTATTGCGAATAATCAATCAGAGATAGAAAGTCTTTCACCTGATTTAAATATTCTGAAAAAATTTCCATCCCGCGGAACAATCGTCACAGCAAAAGGTGATGATGTTGATTTTGTATCACGCTGTTTTTTTCCGCAATCTGGAATTGATGAAGATCCGGTAACTGGATCGGCGCACACGGCAATGACTCCATATTGGGCAAACAAACTGGGAAAAACAAAACTGTCAGCCATTCAATTATCAAAAAGAAAGGGATATTTGGATTGTGAGTTAGTTGGCGACAGGGTTTTAATAAGCGGTTCAGCAATTACTTATTTGGAAGGAGAAATCTTTATTTGAAAACCCATTACACGAATTTTAGCGAATTATACGAATTGATAAGAATTATAATATCAATATTTATTAGAAGAGTAATTCGTGTAATATGGGGTTAAAAAAAACATAATTATGAGTGACGAAGAAATTTCAATTCGCAATGCGCAAAAATCCGTTGACGACTGGATAAAAACCACCGGCGTTCGTTATTTCAGCGAATTAACCAACATGGCAATATTGACTGAAGAAGTTGGTGAAGTGGCGCGTTTAATGAGCCGCATTTATGGAGAACAATCTTTTAAAGAATCTGACAAACAAAAAGATCTTGCCGATGAATTGGCAGATGTTTTGTGGGTTTTGTTGTGCATCGCCAATCAAACAAATATAGATTTGACGGAAGCACTTGTAAAAAATTTTGAAAAGAAAAATATCCGTGATATTGATCGTCACCAGCAAAATAAAAAATTGCAGTAAGAATTATCCCGTAGCAAAATCAAGTTTGCAAAGCGCTGCGGCCGCATGTAATCTTCCCGCTTTTATATGCTCAATTAATTGCGATAATCTTGCCCGGTACAGATTATAATCTGTTCCATAAGCCTCTTTGATGCTGTCTTTTTCAAAATGAGATATCTTTCCGTCAAAAGAAATAGCGATTGTAAAAAGATCAAGCAAAAAATTTCTTTCCTTATCATTTACTTTTTTCAATGTCTCTAAAAATAAATTCCAGTCGTCATAACGGTCATCAGTATCTACATTTATCAATTCCTGGAAACGCAGCAACAATATGATCATGTTCGGATGATAATTTCTTGCCATCACCAAGGCGTTACCAATTGCGCGAATGCAACCGGTTTTAGCTTCCGGCGATAATTGTTCAATCAGATGATCGTGTAATAAATTATCGGCGATATGATTGCTCAATGCAAATCCGAATAAACGCAATCTCGCTTCGCGCACCACACGATAAATTACCATTCCGTTCCAAAAACATTCGACCGGCAACGCGATATAATTAATGGAAATACCGGCGATTATTTCGCCAAAACTTTTCCGCAACAAAAACTTTAAAATAAAATTTGTTAATGTAATTCTCACTTTATATAACAATCCGAGTATCAGCAAATTCTTTTTTGAGACCTGTTCAAACGGATCAATTCCCAAAATTTTCATTTCCGGATCAGGCAACTCCAGCGCAGCACGTGCAAGAATATTAGTAACGTTGAAAGGTCCGGCTTGTAAAAAATCTTTTTTGTGTGCGTGAATATTTATTAGCTCGCTTACTTCGTGAACCGCTTTGATAGCAATAATAAAAAGCAGATAAAATTCAATAGCAATAGAAATGATTGTTACGCCAATCGTCCATGTATAATGTATTTTCCACGGCTCATTCTGTTTTAGCAAATCAATGTACACAGTTGGCCAAACACATACTAAGCCAACAATTACCGAAAGAATAATTCCTTTGGCAGAAATTTTTTTGATTTTTTGATTGAGTTCTTCATCAGTGAAATCAAAAACATGATGAGTTAATTCGCGCTTGCCGAGAACATTCAGGTAATGGGCACCGAATTTCTCCATCAGCGGAATTTTCTTTTCTTTAAATTGAACGATATCTGGCATAAGGTTTCGAAGTAGGTGAAACAAATGTAAATGAAGTAGCTAATTAGTCTTCTAATTCCAACAAAAAATATTTCGGTATTTTTGAAACAACTTTAAATAATCATGCTTTTCAAAATTTAATCCTAGCAATCAAAAAAATCTTTTCAAATCCCAGTTCAGACTATTATGGCAAACGAAAGCAACAGGTTCCAGGCAATTATTTCTCATTGCAAAGAATATGGTTTTATTTTTCCTTCCAGCGAAATTTATGATGGACTCAGCGCGGTATATGATTACGGTCAGTGGGGAAGTGAATTGAAAAAAAATATCAAAGATCATTGGTGGAAAAGCATGACGCAGATGCACGAAAATATTGTCGGCATTGACGCGGCAATTTTTATGCACCCAACAACATGGAAAGCGAGCGGGCATATTGATAATTTCAGCGACCCGATGATTGATAATAAAGACAACAAAAAAAGATATAGAGTAGATCATTTGATTGAAAAATATGCGGATGAATTAAAGGCACAAGGCGCAAGTGACAAGGCGCAAGCGTTATTGGATTCCATGGATGCATTGCTTGCAAAAGACGATTTTGCCGGGTTGAAAAACCACATCGAAGAAAATAAAATCAAATGTGATATCAGCGGAACAGCCAACTGGACTGACGTTCGCCAATTCAATTTAATGTTCTCAACAGAATTTGGTTCCACTGCTTCTGCTGACGAAGGGGATAATAAAATTTATTTGCGTCCTGAAACTGCACAGGGAATTTTTGTAAATTTTTTGAACGTGCAAAAAACCGGGAGAATGAAAATTCCTTTTGGTATTGCGCAAATTGGTAAAGCATTCCGTAATGAAATTGTTGCAAGACAATTTATTTTTCGGATGAGAGAATTTGAGCAAATGGAAATGCAATTTTTCATTCGCCCCGGCTCACAAAAAGAATGGTATGAATTCTGGAAAGAAGAAAGAATGAAATGGCATTTGAGTTTAGGAATTTCAAAAGATAAATATCGTTTTCATGATCATGTAAAACTTGCGCATTATGCAGACGCAGCATGCGACATTGAGTATGATTTTCCAATCGGATTTAAAGAAGTGGAAGGCATTCATTCCAGAACAGATTTTGATCTGCGAAATCACCAGGAATACAGTAAAAAGAAAATGCAATATTTTGATAACGATCTTGACGCAAACGGAAAACCTTTCGGAAATTATATTCCTTATGTAATCGAAACGTCAATCGGATTAGATCGAACTGTGTTGATGATTTTGAGTGAAGCATATACGGAAGAAGATCTGAGCACTGAAGAAAAAAAGGATAATCGTGTTGTGTTAAAATTTCCGCCCAAACTTTCTCCGATAAAATTGGCAATTCTTCCATTGGTAAAAAAAGATGGGTTGCCTGAAATTGCCCGAAAGATTATGGATGAATGCAAAAATTCTTTTCGTTGTTTTTACGAAGAAAAAGATACTATCGGAAAACGGTATCGCCGTATGGATGCAATCGGAACACCGTTTTGCATAACGATGGATCATCAAACAAAAGAAGACAGTACAGTAACAATTCGCTACCGCGATTCCATGCAACAGGAACGCATACATATTCACAATATAAAAGCTCATGTGGAAAAACTAATTTCCTGACGACTTCTTCAAACTGCTACCTTAGTTAGCGAGTGTTTCAGTATTAGTTTCTTACAAAACATTTCTTCTTATTCACTTTCCTCTTGAAAAAATTTTTGGATGTTGTAAGTGCGCAATGTTTTTACTAACCTAAATACTACTATTATGTTTACGGTCGAGGTCATTACAAATGTGTATGTGTTTGCTGCAATTCTAATCGCTTCCGCACTTGCAGGATTTCTTTTAAGGACAAGTCAAATTGCCAGAAGTCGGTCGCGTATTATTTTTCTCGAGCAGGAAATAAGAGACAATCATGCGGAAATACTGGAATTACAAAAAGATTTTATTGCGCTCGAATTAAAAATGAATGTTGTAAAAGGCCCCGTGATAAAAATGAAAAACGTACTGAAGGCTGAAAGCGATGAAAAATTACCTGATGTTTCATTAAGAAAAAAATTGCTTACAAAAGAAAACCCACAGGAAAAAAGCGAAACATTTTCTGTAGTTTATAATAACCTGCTAGGAAAAGAAGCGTAGAATTATTTTTAGCAATTGAATATTTGTCACCCGTATAATTCCTGGTGAATGCTTTTTCTGTCGTAGCCCAGCGCTTGTATTTTTTGTTTTGCTTCATCAATCATATTCTTCCACCCGCATAAAAAAAAGTATGCTGGTTTTACTATTCTTATATTTTCAACCACATTTAATTGAACATTGTTGTTGCAAATTTCTTCATACACAGCATGCACATATCCTGTACGAGCCAATTTGTTTATGTCATCAGGAATTTCCCGTGAAAAAGTAGGAACGTAATTAAAGCTGCTTATTTTCTTTTCCAATTCTTCCAATTCAGATTTGTAAAGACAATCGCTGAATTTTCTGCAACCAAAAATCAAATAAATATTTTGATGAGGAATATTATGATTTAAGATATGATGCGACATTGAACGAAACGGTGCAACGCCGGTGCCGGTACAAATAAAAAAAAGATCGCGGTCAATATTTTCCGGCAATGTAAAAACACCTTGCGCACCACGGAGTGTTAATTCACTCCCAACGGTAACATGATTAAATAAATAATTAGTTCCCGCACCACCTTCCAATAAAACAATTACCAATTCAAAAATATTTGTGCCGTCAGGCCAGGATGCAATGGAATAACTACGCCAGCGTTTATTTGGTTTTTCGTGAATAGGGAGATCAAGTGTTACGAATTGTCCGGGCTCAAAATCAAACGAATCAATCGCGGTTAGTTGAATCCAGAATCTTCGCGTGGTCGGAGTTTCATTTTCAATTTTTATGACCTTGCCTGTTTGCCATGGTTGGGGCATGCTGTAAAATTTGAATTAAGATAATAATAAAAACAGAAGTTAAAAAAAATGTTGCAAATAGTTTTAATGAAACCGCTAAAAATAAAAGAGCGGATATCGTTATATCCGCCCTGTAAGTTTGCCAAAAAATGGCAAGCAATCGAGTGCTAATATAATTTTTTTTATTTAAAGAATGATAAATGAAAGTTTTTTATTTTTTAATCCAGGACGAATGCAATCTTACCGTCATGTATATGCGTAATATTTTGATTTTGTTTCAGTCTATCTTATTACAATTTTTTGTAAGTATGAATTGCCCCCTACAAAAACTTTTAGAAAATATACATCACCGCTCAGGTAGCTAACATCAATTTGTTTATCAAATGAGCCGGAAAAACCGGGATAGCTTGATTCGTACAATCTTTGCCCCAAACTATTTGTCAGCGTTATATACACGTTGTTTGCTGTAGTCGTTTCGAATTGCAATCGAAATTTTCCATTGGGTGTAGGATTTGGTGAAACCAATAAATTAATAGGACCGACACCCGCGCCTCCACCATAACTGATTTGGTTGGAAGTTTGCGTACACCCAAAACTGTCGGTAGCGGCTACAGTATAATTTCCGGATAAAGTTGCGGTATCTGTTTTTTGGGTTTCACCCGGCAAAGCCTTTCCGTTTAAATACCATTGATAACTTAGCGCTGATGTACTCGTGAGTATATTATTGTTTAAAGTGATCACAGGCGCTGCTGATGATGGGCTTGCTGTTACTTCCGTTCTTGAACCAGCGCAATTATTTAATTGCAAATTCATGTTGTAGAAGAAGTAATAGTACTGCTGATAAAGATTAGGTTGCGTAGTGCTCAATGCGCTATTACCTGTAATAACAAAAGTATTTGGAATACCAACTGGATATGGGTTAGAAGCAATTTCATTATTTCTAAAAATACTTGCCCCATTTTCGCAATCAATAATAATTGCATGGTTGCCGGTTACAGGAACTTGCAGGTTTAAAAAATAAATTGCACCTGTATCTAACGGCGGGTTTGTTTGTGCGCCATTTACAGGAGGATCGGGCGCTGTTTCATAAACATTTAAGGTAGTGCTCGAATAAGGAAGGTATTCGAACGAACCCGTTGCTGTATCCAAATCACTGATATCTGCAACTGTAAAAGTAATTGTGCCTGCATGCCCTATATACAATCTTGCACTTTCAATAGTCAGTGGTACTGTGTTGGTGAACGTAACAAAATTTCCGGAAAATGCATTATAGCCTCCGTTAGGGAAAACCATTTTATTTGCAGGACCCACATTGAGCGGCGCGTCATTGTAACCGATATAATATTTATGATCAGAAGTAATTATTGAAGAAGAAGTATTGTTACCAATAGCAATTGGTTTTACTCCTGCAGCGCTATCATACCAAAAAGCCAAATCGTTAGTGTCCTTTGGAGATGCGCTAAAAAATACACTATCGGTTCCGCAAAGTTCTGCCTTACCGGTTGCGGTGTCTCCGGAAGTGCTGATGGCAATTACAGCCGTGCTGGTATCGTTGGAATTTTGCTGATCCGAACTTAACGAAGTATAACTGGTGAACGTGTACGTGTTGCCAGCAACCGCGTTGAAGGTTGATTGATAGGTGAACACCACACTACTTGCAGCAGGAATAGTATCAACACAAATTGTGGAGAAAGTTGCAACAGGAGTACCGCCATTTGTAACAACTGTTGTTACAGGTATATTAGTTTGAGGAACAGTTCCATAATTTTTAATAGTGACTGCAACTAACTGCGCTTTGTTTGCGCACGTAACTCCATTTGAACCTCCGGGTGATTGCAGATCCGATACGCCAACATCATTTGATGGACCAACAATTTGGATCCGGTAATCTTCTGTTTCTCCTTTTCCATAAGTGCCGCATGGCAAAACAGTTGTAGGATCTGTCGTTTCTTCAGCAACTATTCTCATAGTTGTATAATTGCCGATCGTTAAATTTCCTGGTGTTACGATGGTATCGTTATAAGTTACATTTCCAGTGAGAACCGTGCTTTGCGCTGCAAGTTCATTTGCGTCAAAAACCCCGTTGTTATTGTAATCAATATAAACCTTAACAACTTTGGAAGCTGTCGATGCATCGCAGCTGCTGAGTTTTATGCTGATTGGTAATTTTTGATTGGGTTGAATTTGTGCTGTAAGATTTGTATAATTCGTATACGTTGTGCATCCAACAGGATTTGAATTATGAAGATTACTGAGATTTACACTGTCAATTCTTGTACCTGCACTGCTTGTTGGGGCAGAAGTACAGTATGCCTGTCCGCCAATTCCGCTTACCAATAACGAAAATGCTTGCTGACCTCTTGCCAAAATTCCTTTATGAGTTATGGTGATGGTATATGTTTGCCCGGGCGTAACGCTGTCCACATTTATTTTCTCAATATTATCACGAAAATTATCTCCTGTTGTTGCCGGGTTGGAAGGATTTGAAGGATCAAGAATCCATGGCATAAAAGTTTGCGTTCCGTTTGTAATTCTCATATCCAGATCATTCACCAGCATGGATGTTGTATTATGCAATGCCTGAATAACGGGAACAGGCGTAGCTGCGGGATCGGTCCACGATAATGTGGCAACAAGCGCACCTTTGCCAGATGCTGTTGCAGTGAAAGTGTAAGTATTGGTTGTAGAATTCAAAGCGCTTTCTATAATTGTATCCGATTGATGATTGAAAGAAGAAGTAATAACATTCGCTCCTTTTAACACATCAAGCAAACCCCAGCCAAATTCATAATCCGGGCCTTCTGATGTTCCTGCTTCATCAGCAGTATGAATTGCCAAACCTTTTAAAGTTGCAGAACGCATGAAGGAAGCGGGATGTAATCTGTTGTAATATTCCTGCAACAAATAAAGTGAGCCTGTTACATTTGGTGTTGCCATGGATGTGCCACTTTCTGTTTGATACGCTGTGTTTGATGTGCTCCAGGTAGAAGTTACATTAACTCCATCTGCAACAATATCCGGTTTAATTCTTCCATCATTTGTTGGTCCCCAGGCGCTGAAATCACTCATTACAACATCAGCTGGCGTTGAATAACCCGACGGAATACCATTTACAGCACCAACTACAATAATATTTTTTGCATCAGAAGTATTGCAAACACTGGTGTATGTGGGATTATCAGCTAATGCCGCTGTACGCTTGAGCGATTTATTTCCGTTATATAAATAAGTATCTCCAACTGCAGGTCCGTTATAAGCTCTCGGATTACCAGCGGCTACACTTATTAAATAAAACGGAGCGTTATATGCAATGGAATCATAGATCTGTGAATTCTGATCATAATAACCAAATCCATACGCTTGCGATTTGCTAATTGTTGTATCACCATACCAATCCCAGTTTGTTCCATCGTAACTCCAACCGGAGCCGGCAAGAAAACCATAGGAGTGATTTGAAATGACAAGATTCGGCGCTTCCGCAGCCATAGTAGTAAGATCGTTATCGAAATCGTAAGAAATTAATTGCTGTGTTTGAAAAGCCATGCCTTTCGCAATTGGATTTATTCCTGTAGCTATAAGTGTTCCTGTGGTATGAGTAGCGTGATCGCTTAATGCGGAATTATCTTTCACTAATATTCTTCCGACCAGTTCTACATGTGTGGTTAATGCATGGCCTCCATCCCAAATTCCCATTTTGCCTTTTACAGATGCAGAAGATCCGGATAAATTTAATCCTGAACTTCCGCCGGGCCATAATTGATTTGCGCGTGTAGTTGCGGCTGCTATTATATTGTCAAACGTGCCAACGTATTTTGGGTTACCTAATTCATCAACTCCAACTAATGCAACCACCCCGCCTCTGAGTGTATTTTTTCTTACAAACCATCCGTTTTGTTTGGCTATTTGTAAGGCTCGCGCATATTCATTGAATTGCTTAATTCTAAACTCATTGCTCATGCGGATAAGTTCAGAATTGTTAGTCTTTGTTTGAGCTAACAATGCAGTCACAGAAGTCGCAGAAAATAAAAAGGCCAGCAGGTAGCGTAATTTTCCGGGCATAGACATTTATTAAAATCTATCTTTAATTTTTACTAAATTAGAAAAACTTTCAGTCTCAAAATTGTGGAATGAATAAAATTCTTTTT
>DATHPY010000535.1:0-7004 GCA_035483315.1 Puia sp.
AATGCCGTATACTCCGGTCACAGTAAAAGAGAATGATCTGCTTAAGAAAAATATGTTGGGAAAAGATCTTGCTATGGAAATGCAAGTAGTCGATAGCGTGATGGTTCGGTCAATACTAAATGGTGATGGAGTTGCAAGAGCAAAAGGATTTGTTGATGATGGAATTTATATGCCGCATTTTGATAAAATGCAGGTTGGAATGAAGGAGATAAAACCATACATGATAAGAACATATCAACGGGGATTTATTATTTCTGTCATCAACACTTACCATGAAATTTTTGAAGCAGGAGATTTCGTTTTTTTAGACGGCCACTTTAAGGTTTATTTGGAAAACGCAAACGGCAGATCAAGTTTTGAGGGCGATATGTCTAATTTGATGATAAGAAAAAATGGACAGCTGCTCATGTTGCGTCAGCTTGCTCACAACGATGGAGAACAAACTACGGATTCAAAATAAAATCTCACAGCAACAATCGCCCGCTTATCCCGTTTAAAGAAGTAAATTTGTTTTCATTATTATGAGCATTATAGAACTTAATATTAACCAGGATACAAAGCCGCAAAGTCTTGCTAGCGCATTAAAACAACAAAATTTGCAGCGTGGCGACAGGCTTGACATCAGATCATTGCTTGATGAAGAAATGTCGTTGCTCATCGTCCTCGTGGCTTTAGCTGTTTATAATAAAATGAAAATTGATTACGCTGATAAGTTGCTGAAGGATATTTTTGGGAACATGAGCAGCATGGAAATTCAAAAAGAAATTGAAAAAGAATATGGCATTGCAGTGCAAAAGGAAACAGCAAAAGAAAAAGAGAACTGGCAACAATTCAGCAAACAACAATTTGCCAAAGCTTACGGAATAGATGAAGAAGAATATAGTCCGAACATGATAAAAGAACCTAATCCTGATTACAAAAAGTGAAACCCGGTGATATTGTATTGACTGGTATCCCGCAGGATAAACAGCAAAAGATCGGGCCAGTTCTGGTTTTAAAAATACTTCCTAAATATAATGACCTTCCTGTTTGTGCTGTTTCGTCTCAGCTTCACCAGCATATTGCTGATTTTGATATTATTCTTGAAAATACAGATCCGGCTTTTGCATCAAGCGGATTAAAAACAGCCAGCGTATTCAGGTTAGCTAATCTTGCCGTTTTACCGAAAGAAGATATTATTGGAATTATTGGATTTCTACAGAAAGAGAATTGCATGAAAAATTATTAAAAACACTTGCGGATTATTTAATCGCCCAATAATCTTTTCCCTGTACATAAGTGTGATGCCTAACAGCTGGTATTATCAACTTCAAAATTTCTCTCCCACATTCATTTTCACCGTAGATTTGGCGATTAATAAAATCCCACTAATTTTTTTATGCTGCACGAAATTCAGAATGGTTATGTAAAAACTGAGACACATAACGGCATCACAACAATTGAATTTTTTCATCCGCAAAGCAATTCACTCCCGGGAAAAATATTGGAAGAACTGGCGAAGGAAATTCATGGAGCAGGAAATGAATCAGATACAAAAGTTATTGTGCTTCGTTCCGGCGGAGAAAAAACTTTTTGCGCCGGCGCTTTTTTTGATGAACTGATCGCCATAAAAAATGAAAAAGAAGGTTTGGAATTTTTCAGCGGCTTTGCTCATGTAATTAATGCCATGCGCAAATGCCCGAAATTTATTATCGTGCGCGTGCAGGGAAAATGCGTCGGTGGCGGAGTTGGATTGGTTGCTGCTGCAGATTATGTAATCGCGATTGAAAATGCTGAAGTAAAATTGAGTGAACTCGCCATTGGCATCGGGCCATTTGTTGTTGGTCCGGCGATAGAAAGAAAGATAGGACTGTCTGCTTTTACTCAATTATCCATTGATGCCACGATGTGGCGCAATGCAGACTGGGCACGGAAAAGAGGGTTGTTTGCAGAATTACATGCTGATATCAGCGGCGTGGACGAATCTGTTCACCGGCTTGCGGAAACGCTTGCGCATTCAAACCCTGATGCGATGAATGAAATGAAAAAAATATTCTGGCATGGAACGGACCATTGGGATAAATTATTAATTGAGCGCGCTGCGGTGAGTGGAAAATTAATATTGAGTGAACATTCGAGAAAGGCAATTGAAAAGTTTAAGAAAAAATAATTGGTGTCAATTTTTTTGTGGAAAAAAGTGACCAAAAAAGCCATCCGAAAACGATAACAGCCCGTTTTCGGGATAGGAGGTTTGATTAAGCTTTTGTAGTACTGTGATTTCGGCATTAATTATTCTATTGTGCGCTTTACAATTAGCCACTTACTGCATTTTGATAAATAATTTTATCGTTTTGAAAAATAATTACAAAATAGTAATCTTGTTTTTATGAAAATAAATTTAAGCCAGATAAAAAATTCAAAAGAATTATTAATTAAACCTTTTATCAAACCAAGAAATAATTGGGAAGATTTATTTAAGGCGTCAATAAAGTTATCAGACAAAAAAAGTAAAAAGGTTGACCCGAAAAATATTTCTAATAAATTTGACAAAGAAGAATGGTCATAGGAATAACGAATAACTCTCCAATTAATAAAATGATCTCCACTTTCAGCGAAGAAAATTTTCATGAACTTTGTGACACGCTTGCAAAAAAAGATAAGCATTTAAAAGAAATTATTAAGAAACATGGTTATCCGCCGATGTGGCGGCGCAAACCAAATTTCGAAACGCTGATTCATATCATTCTCGAACAACAGGTCTCTCTCGCTTCTGCAAAAGCCGCATTGGATAAACTCAAAGAAAAGATCGGAACCATCACTCCAAAAAAATTACTGGTGTTAACGGATGTAGAAATGAAAGCTTGCTATTTCAGCAGGCAAAAAATAATTTATGCGCGACATCTTGCCTCGTCAATTGTTAATGATGAATTGTCAATAAAAAAATTAAGCGGTTTGCACGATGATGAGATCAGGAACGAACTAAAAAAAATAAAAGGTATCGGCGACTGGACGGTGGATGTTTTTTTGTTAATGGCTTTGCAACGGACAAATATTTTCCCAACCGGCGACCTGGCAATGATGAACAGTTTAAAAAAAACAAAACAACTTCCGCATCACATCACCAAAGAAGAAATATTAATATTGGCAGAATGTTGGAAGCCGCACCGCTCCTTAGCCACAATGATATTATGGCATCGTTATCTTGAAGAAAGAAAAATAAAAGTTTGACAGATAAAATGACCGTTTGAATAAATGCAGACGCCGCAAGTAAATTAATTTTGATACCTTCCATTTTAGAAGGATGAATAAGAAAGCAGCATTGAATTATTTATTACTGTCCTTAAAAAGAAGAAAGATGATTCAAGGCTCCTGACAGATCCTTCTTTATTTGAGAAAATTGCGTTTGAACCGAAGCGAAAACCTGCGCATGAAAAGCGAAAACCAACTCGAAACTAATTTGTGGTTGCAATTTAAAAATGGCAACAGGAATGCTTTTGCAGAGATCTACAAAACTCACATCAACTCATTATTAGCATACGGCGCAAAACTTTGCAGCGACGAAGAAATGTTGAAAGATAATATCCAGGATCTGTTTATAGAATTATGGAACGGGCGCGAAAACCTCGCAAATGTTGAATGCGCAAAATTTTATCTCATCAAATCGTTACGCTACAAACTTACCCGGGTAGAAAAAAAACGCCAGCTTCAGGTCAGTACAGCTTCAAGTGACGAAAATATTTATAAGCGCGTAGAAGTCTCCGTTGAATCTGAGATCATTGAAAAAGAAACGCGTAATTCACAGACTAATACGATTAGGAAAGCAATTAATATTCTTTCCAAAAGACAACAGGAAGTGATTCAGTTAAGGTTTTACCAGGGGTTTACCAACGAGCAAATCGCAGAACTCATGCAAATGAATTATCAGTCAGTCAGTAATTTAATTTATTCATCACTTAACCGCATCAAAAAAAATCTGGCATCTTCACTTGTTTTTACAACCGCTTTGGTTGCAGCTTTCAGTTTTTTCTTTTAATTAAAAAATTCTTTTTCTTTTTTGAGTATAAAAACCCAGTTTGATACACTATGTATTGCGCGTTCAACTTTTTTTACCTTAACTAACTGTCGTGGAGAATTTTGACGAAAATATTTTCTCTTTTTTTGATGATAATGAATTCATCAAATGGGTTTCTTCAAACAGTGATGCGTCCGATGCATACTGGAAAGCATGGATGCAAAAAAATCCCGGCAAGATCAAAGGTTTATTAAAAGCAAAACAAATAGCGCAGGATCTGTCTAAAGCGCAAAAGCCGCTAAATACAGAAAAACTTTCGCAGGGTATTTGGGAGAAAATTAATCTCAATATTGACCAGCAAGAACAACCCACAATTTCATTAGCTGAATATTCTCCGCGTAAAATAAACAGGTTCATGATCGCAGCCTCAATAACAGGTTTGTTATTCGTAGCTTCCTCAATTTATTATTTCGCAAATTTTAAAACGAACCGCAGCGGTACAACTGCAAAAATTACAAGCAATGTAATCAGCAACAATCTTAACCACATAAATAATACTCCGGAAAGTCGCGTGGTGTATTTGGTTGATGGAACTAAAATTACTTTGCAACCAGGCGCTTCTCTTAAACATGCTGTATTTCTTCAAAAAGATAAAAGAGAAGTTTATTTAGAGGGTGATGCTTTTTTTGAAGTGGCAAAAGATGCCAACAGACCTTTTTATGTTTATGCACATGATATCATACTTCGTGTGCTGGGCACGAGTTTCAACGTTACGACCAATAAAAAAAATGGTAATATAACGGTGCTTGTGAAAACAGGAAAAGTTTCTGTATTTAAAAGCAGCAATAAAAATGATGCGGAGTTTATTTTAACGCCCACTCAAAGTATTCGTTACACGGCGCAAACGCAAACCATTGTAAAATCAGAATCTGATACTGAATTAGAAAAGGCAGATACGAAAGCGAAACATTTTATCAATTTTGATTTTGAAGAAACGCCTATTGTAACAATCTTTTCAGCGCTTGAAGAGGCCTATGGAATTAAAATGAATTACGATGAAAAAGTGTTTTCAAAATGCATCATCACTGCACCGCTTCATGATGAACCTTTTGAAGAAAAATTAAAAATTATTTGTGCAGCAGTAGGTGCAAAATATCATATTGACAATAATGAAGTTTTTGTTGAAGGAACTGCTTGTAAATAATTATCAAATTCTTTATACAAAATGAAAATTTTATGATAACCTGAATTTTTTAAAACAAAAACGACGATGCTGTAACATCGCCGCTTTTAAGCACCTTGAACACCGTTTTTAAAACGGTATTTTAAGGTTTTGATTTTGCCAAATTGTTAACCGACAAAACTGTTTAAAGTTATGAACAAAAATGGAGAAGAACGTAAACATGCTTTATTGTTCATTATGAAAGTTTCCCTGTTACAAATCCTGATCACACTAAGTTTAGTAAGCTTCACATTTGCAAACAATGCAAGTGGACAGGAAATTCTGGACAAGAAATTATCGCTCAATCTGCCTTCCAAAGAAATTAAAACTGTTTTAAAAACCATTGCTGCAGATATGCAGATCGGTTTTACTTACAGCAATAATACTTTGCCCGGCAAGCAAAAAATTACTGTAGTTGCCAACGATGAAAGACTCGGCGATGTGCTGGCAAGAATATTTGCGCCGCTGAATATTTCATACGAAGTGATCGGCAAGCAAATAGTTTTAAAAAGAAATGAGCCGAAAGTATTAAGTCAATTACTGAACACAGATGCGCAGGACGCATTCAAGCCTGTTACCGGAACTGTTACCGGCGCCGATGGCGCTCCGCTGCAAGGCGTGAGTGTTTCTGTTGCAGGAACAACAAAAGGAACAACAACTGATGAAAAAGGTAATTTCCAGATTCAGGCAAATACAGGGGATGTACTTGTTTTTTCTTCTATTGGATATACCGAAGAAAGAATAAAAGTTGGGGAATCTTCCTCAATAAATATATCACTAAAAAAATCGGATAACAGTTTGAGTGAAGTAGTGGTTACTGCTCTTGGTATTAAAAGAGAAGCAAAATCATTAGGTTATTCAGCTCAAAAAGTTTCGGGAGATGATATCATCAAAGCAGATCCACCAAGTATTGCGCAAGGTTTGATGGGAAAAGTTTCGGGATTAAATATCACCGTACCGAATGGAGTTGAAGGCGCTTCAACGCGCATCGTGATCAGGGGGAATAATAATATTTGGGGAAACAACCAGCCATTAATTGTTGTAGATAATGTTGTTGTTGATAACGAACCTATCCAACAAGGCGGACAAATTCAATCAATCACAAATTCTTTGAATGGAGGTACCACAGATGTTTCGCAACCTCCAACGGATTTTGGTTCTTTTTTAAATACTATTAATCCGGATGACCTCGAAAGTGTTAACGTACTTAAAGGTCCAACCGCCGCTGCATTGTATGGCGCGCGGGGAGCGAATGGAGTAATTCTTATCGTTACAAAAAAAGGATCTAAAAAAAGAGGATTAGGATTGGATTATAATTTTACAACGCGTGTGAATGATCCGTACCGGTTTATAAAAATGCAACATGAATATGGAAACGGAATGACGGAAACTTTATATTCTGCGAATCCTGCTTTTTATAAAGATGGAAGTGGTAATAATAGAGAAGAGCAAATTGAAGGCGATCCTTACGGAGCTTTGGGAAGTATTCCCGGAGCTTATGTGAGCCCCGGTGTTACAAGTCCATCCGGCGGACCTTTTTATAATTATATTGGTTTCCCGGGAGATGGTTCTTCATGGGGTCCAAAAATGGAAGGACAGCCATTAGTTTGGTGGGATGGAACTACCCGCCCTTACACAGCTAATCCAAATATTTTCAAAAGCTTTTATAAAACAGGAAACACACAAACACACAATGTTTCTTTTTCCGGTGGTGGTGATGCGGGAACGTTGCGTGTGTCGTATACAAGAACTACAAATGATGCCATCACCTATAATAGTAACAATACAACA
>DATHPY010000536.1:0-4707 GCA_035483315.1 Puia sp.
CAATACAGGTTTGCCCGGCGTTTACAAATTTTCCCAGGATAATCCTTCGCGCTGCAACTCCAATATTTGCATCCGCTTCAACAACCGCCGGACTTTTCCCGCCTAATTCGAGCGTTACCGGAATCAGATTTTTTGCGGCGAGGTGATAAATTATTTTTCCAACCGGAATACTTCCTGTAAAAAAAATATGATCGAACCGAAAATTATTCATCATCGTCGGAATAGTTTCACCGCCATCACCCTGAATAACCTGTACATATTCTTCAGGATAAATTTCTTTGATTATTTTTTCGATGATATTAGAAGTTACCGGAGATAATTCGGAAGGTTTCAATACAACACAGTTACCTGCAGCGATTGCGCCAACCAATGGTATCAACGCCAATTGAAAAGGATAATTCCATGGCGCGATTATCAAAACAATTCCCAATGGCTCATGATAAATTTTACTTGATGATGGCAGATTAAGAAGATTAGTGGCCACACTTTCCGGCTGCATCCATTTGCGAAGATTTTTTAATGCAGTATTAATTTCCGCGATCAACAAACCGGTTTCCGTTGCATAAACTTCTTCAGCGCTTTTTTTGAGATCAGTAAACAATGCTTCGTTAATTTCGATTCCATATTTTAAAACAGCTTTTTTTAATGCAAGCAATTGCTGTTTGCGAAAAGAATATGATCTTGTTGCGCCGCTTGAAAAATAATTACGCATTAACGCGAAATTATTATCACTAATAAATTCAGGCATAATTAATGTTTGTGTTTTAAAGTTAGCTATTATATAAAGTACAATGTAAGTCTAAGGTAAGATTTAAGTGTATTTCAAAAAGATGATTTGCTTTTAAAGATTATTCAGAACTTTGAAAAATGACGGACGAATATTTTATGTTGCAGGCTTTGAAAGAAGCGCGGAAAGCATTGGAGAATGATGAAGTTCCCATTGGGGCCATTGTAGTGATGAACGGAAAAATTATTGCGCGCGGACATAATGAAGTTGAAAAATTAAACGACTCGACCGGTCACGCGGAAATTATCGCACTCACTTCTGCTTTTAATTTTTTAGGGAGTAAATATTTGCCGGAAGCATCAATTTATATTACGCTTGAACCTTGCCTGATGTGCGCCGGCGCGTTATACTGGAGTAAGATCGGCCGTGTTATTTATGGCGCTGACGATGAAAAAAATGGGCATCGAAAATTTGTTATTCCTGTTCCGGCTATTGTAGAAGTTGGAATTGCACCTTGGCCTTTTCATCCAAAAACAGAATTGGTAAAAGGTGTGTTGAAAGATGAATGTGCCATGTTGATAAAGGAATTTTTCAGATCAAAGAGATGATATATTTTTAAGCTCTTGTCTTGGTTAGGCATGATTAGGGTTTTTTTATTTAAACCTTATCTGATCATGAAATGTTTTAACCAAATTCAAATTATTATTCCTGGCAAAATAATTATAGACAAAGCCAAGCAATTTGCTGTTGATGTTATTGATACCATTAATTACGAAGACAGCAATCAATTCAACAAAGAAAAAATAAAGCAAGATCATTTTGTAAGTAAGTTGGACGAAGAAGCCGTTAAACAAGCATTTGAAAAATTTGGAAAATCAGTTAACGGACCTGATTATACAATTTATCAGCAAAAAGAAAAATCCTGGAAAGAAGATTTATATGTTGATGATTTTGCATTGGCTGTAAAAAAACAAAAAAAATCTGCTGCAATCCGTTATGGATTATCCTGGACTTTTCAATCATCATCTTTCAGGCGAGATCCGATCCTTGATAAAAAAGATGCGTGGATATGTTTTGTCGAATGCGATGATACCGACAATTCTTTTTCTTGCGCAGTTTATCCTCCATTTCAAACGAAAGAATTAATTTTAAAAGATCCTGTTTTACCGCATCTCAAAGGAAAAAAATTAGTCGCTTATAAAAATGATCTGCCAAAATATGATTAAAAGTCCTTTGCGATATCCCGGTGGCAAAAGCAGGGCAGTGAATTTAATTTCTACACTTGTTCCAAAATTTGATGAATTCAGAGAACCCTTTATTGGCGGCGGTTCTGTTTACGTTTATCTGAAACAAAAATTTCCTTACAAAAAATTTTGGGTGAATGATCTGCATTTCACGCTTTATAAATTTTGGGAAATGTGCGAACAGGATGTTGATTCGGTTATCAAAAAAATTTATCAATGGAGAAATAAATTTTCCAATGGAAAAGAATTGCATAAATTTCTTACAGAAAATATTTCAGGATTTAATGGTTTAGAAACTGCAGCAGCATTTTTTATTTTTAATCGTATCACTTTTTCCGGAACTACAGAAAGCGGCGGTTTCAGCGGACAAGCATTTAGTGGAAGATTTACAGAAAGCAGTATTCAGCGATTAAAACAATTCGGAGAATTAATTGGCAAAACAAAAATCACCAATCTTGATTTTCAGGAAGTGATCGAACAAAAAGGGGGAAATGTTTTTCTTTTTCTGGATCCGCCATATTATTCTGCAACAAAATCCGCTCTTTATGGAAAGAGTGGAAACTTGCACAAAAATTTTGACCATGATCGTTTTGCAAAAACGATGAAGAATTGCAATCACAAATGGCTTATCACTTATGATGACAGTGAATTTGTAAGAAAAAAATTCTCATTTGCAAATATTATTGAGTGGGATCTGACTTATGGAATGAGAAACATCACCGAAACATCCAACCAAACCGGGAAAGAACTTTTTATTTCAAATTATTTAACCAAGCTTCCGGAGCAATACAAGTTTTAAAATAATTTTTTTACAACTTTTTTATCTTAATATTCTTGAACCAAATTCCGCCGTCGTGATCTTGCAAAGCGATCAAGCCCGCTTTTGCAACGCCATAATCCGGGTAATCTTTCCACTTACCCTCTTTTTTTAGTTTTTCCCATTCCGGCGTCCACGCAGTAAAATCAGCAACTTTAATTCCATTAAGCCAATGCTGAACATGCGCGCCATTCACAATAATTCGCGAGTGATTATATTCTCCGGCAGGTTTCGAAACTATTTTTGTTGGCGGATGCATCGCATAATCTGCACCGCTTTTTTGCCAGTCTTCTAATTTTCCATCGTAACCATAATCGTCAATCAATTGATATTCCGGTCCCGTTTCATAGGAGCCATTATGCGTTTCCTGCACATGATATAATAATCCGCTGTTCGCGCTTTTGCTTATTCTCCAGTCAAACTGAAATTCAAAACTTGCATAATTTTCTTTCGTCACGAGATCCGCGCGCTGATGTACACCATCTTTTTTGCAATGCAGTTCGCCATTAATTACTTCCCAACTATCCTGCGGTTTATTTTGATAATTGCGCCAACTGTCTGTTGTTTTTCCATCAAACAACAAAACCCATCCCGCTTTTTTTTCTGCAGCACTGAGCTCATTATCTTTTTCCTGGAATGTGGAATGATTTTTATGAAATGAAAAAAACGCAAATGAAATTGCGACAAAAATAACGGTAAGCATTTTTCTATTCATGGCGATTATTTTTAAAGGATAAGAAAGTTACCGAAAATTTTATTGCCACGTATCGGGAAAATTGTTACTCATTTTTTGGAAAAATATTTATGTACCCTTCCGCATTGCTACTATGGAGCATTTCTTGCGTCGCACTCGTGTGCATTAGAAATTTCTTCGGCAATGTGTAACTGCTTAATGAAATGGCGTTGACCGTTGTTCGTTGGCGGTGATGAGCTTTATAAATTCTTTTAAAATTTGAAATGCTGAAGTCCGCCAACGACCATCGGCCAACCGTCAACGCTTCAACAAACGGCATTTATTTTGAGCAATCAACTTTAGGCGCGTAAATTTGTTGTTCTTTAATTATTCAATCATAAATTTTAAATATTAAATCTCATGGCATTTACATTACCTGCGCTTCCTTACGCACACGATGCACTGGAACCGCATATTGACACAACGACGATGCAAATTCATCACGGAAAACATCACCAGGCTTATGTTGACAATTTGAATAAAGCAATTGCCGGAACACCAAATGAAAATAAAACGCTCGAAGAATTAGTGAAAGCTGCAGGAAGCATCAGTCTTGCTGTTCGCAACAATGGCGGCGGACATTGGAATCACAGTTTCTTCTGGGAAATTTTAGGATCAAAAGCTGGCGGCGCACCATCTGGCGCAATCGGAGAAGCCATCAATTCCACATTTGGTTCGTTCGATTCTTTCAAAGAAAAATTCAGCGCAGCAGGTGTTGGAAGATTTGGAAGCGGTTGGGCATGGTTGATAGTAAAAGATGGAAAATTAGAAATCAGTTCTACACCAAACCAGGATAATCCGTTGATGGATGTTGCCGAAGTAAAAGGCAAACCGGTATTAGGAGTTGATGTTTGGGAACACGCGTATTATTTAAAATATCAAAATCGCCGCCCGGAATATCTCACAAATATCTGGAACGTTATTAACTGGAGTAAAGTTGCTGAACATTTTGCAGCTGCAAAATAAAAACTGTTGCTACTTTCAACCAATAAAATGGAGCGCAGATTTTTTATGATGATTATGATCTGTCCTGATCACAAATGATCTTAACTGATCCGCGTTCCATCGCTTAATAAATTATTTTTAAAAATTGCTTATGAATAAATTATCACTGCTGACAATAATTTGTGTTTCTGTTTTTCTTTTTTCCTGTCACCATAAAAAAATTGTTGTTTATGCTGATAGT
>DATHPY010000537.1:0-4004 GCA_035483315.1 Puia sp.
CGCTGAACAAGCTCATGCGTTTTGTATGTGGTGAATGTTTTTAAAAAATATGAACTTACTCTTTTACGAAGACTTTTTGCCTTGCCCACATAGATCAGATCATTCTTCTCATTGAAATATTTATAAATTCCCGGCTCAAGCGGAATTGTTGATGAAATTTTTTGAAACTCTAGCTGTGTCATATTATTTTATTCACCGGCGTCCCAGGTAACCTGTAACTGTTTCATTTTTTTTGATTGATTTGGCGCCTGGGTAATTGTGGCTATCTGAAAATGCTTATTGGTTTGCCAGTATAATTTTTTTACAATTATCGTATCGTTTTTGTTTAACGTTTGCTGAATAAATATGCTTTTTACTTTGCTGTACAATTCATCTGGAGTTGCGAGCACATCCACTCTTTGTACTGACAATTTACTATCGGTTGAAGTATAATTGAATGTTGCGGATTGAGTTGTCTGATCAATAAAAGAACTTTCTTTAAAACTTTTTTCAAAAACATTTTGCTGCAGATCAGGTAAAATAAAATCCTGTGCCAACTTATCAAATTCTTCGCGCTTGATGTATGAAGAATCCGGTTTATTATTTTCAGTAATGATTTTCAATATTGCAGATGGCAATGAATCTACATAATGAATTTGTCCTTTAAGAAAATCAAGAACCGGGAAAAAGTTTTTTTTCTCTGTCTGTTCCGGCGTGGTTGTTGCTGGTTTTTGATCCTTGCAACTGTTTAAGGATACTGCTCCAATTAAAATGAGCATAAAATATTTCATGCGCGAATTTACTAAATCGTGAATGAAATATTTAATTGGTCTGATTAAAATTCAGACTACCGATCAATAGAAAATAAACTGTACAAGAGTGCGACGCAACGATGCCAAATAGAATTACCGAACCCTGTTACCAAAAAATAAAAATGTAAAAAATTAAGAAGTGATATTTGATAAACGACGACTGTCAACGATCAACCAACAACGGTGAACTTTGATTTTACCAGATGCTTTTTGACAGACCGATCTTTAAACCGTATTCTTTGAGATTTTCTTTGATGGGATATGCGCCTACAAAAGTAGAAAGCAACTGATAGCGGAATTGCGGACCCGCCTGCAAGCGGAACTGACCAATTTTATACGATACAAACGCTTCAACACCTCCGTTAAAATTCCATCTTCTGAAAAGCGTCGCATCTTTTATATAGTTGGAATAATCGGTTGCTAATAAATAAGAATTTCTATTTAATAAATAAGTTGGTTCAATTGTAGCTGCGATATTGAATTGCAATTTTTCATTACCTAATACTTTTATCTCCAACCCAACCGGCGCAGACAAATCGAAATATTGGTTTTGTAAAGTTTCTGTTGAATTGCCTCCGAAATTTTGCACGTTCGTATACGACGTAATAGAATTTGGCGTGAAACCATAAATCGAATTCAATGTTACTGTAGCCTGCTGCGGAGCATATGAAGAATATGCTTCGATTGTATAACGGCTGTAATTAAATTGAAGTCCGGTTTTAATAGCAATATTGCGGGTTAAACGATAAGCGATAGTCGCACCGAGTTCAACTCCCGCCCCAGGTTTGTGGTCAACGAAATCGTTAGGATTTCCTAAATGCGTTGAAGCGATTGGAATATTTTGAACGTTTGATTTTGGAACATTATAATTTCCGCCACCTGAAAGTGTACGGAAACTTGCTGTTGGAGATAAATATTCCTGCAACTGGAACCTGCTTTTTCTCGCTTGCTTTGGCATTGCATACGATGCATTTTCCTGCAGCCAGTTTATCTTATTTAATTCTTCTTTTGCAATACTCTGATTTAACTCCGCATCAGCAGTTAAACCAGGCTTGACAACATCACCAGTGACAACTACATTATTAACAAGCGGAAAATTTTCGAAGACCAATGAATTATCAGTTGAGTTTTTTAGCGCGTTTATTTTACCAGGAATATTTGTTGAAGAATTATCTGCGGTTGTAACATTTGCATTAAGCGGATCATCAATTGCAAGTATGCTGGAAATAATTACAGGACTTGTTACCACAGATCTATCATCATCGCCACCTGCTTTTTGCGAATTATTATTTTCAGGATTGAAATTTGGCGCAATGGGAAGTTTGGCTATATTATTTTTTTCCGTTTCGGCAGTGAGATCGCTTGTATTAGCAGTATCAATTTGTTTTTTGACGGAAGCAATATGTTTATCGGGAACTAATAATTCTTTACCCGCTAAAAAAAGAATACCTGTTATTAATAACGCCATGCCTGTAATAAACCAACGTCTGCCGGTGTGCAGTGAGCTGTAAATGCGTTTCCAAACTTTCTCTGAGGGATATAGTTTATATTGATCCGCTTTTTGTTTAATCAGCTCTTCGAATTCGTCGTTGGTAAAATTTCTGTCCATCTTTTTCAATCGTTTTTAGGGTTGGATTCATTAGGATTTGGGATCAATATGTGTTATTATCTCACGGCAGTGAGCCATGAAGTTTTTTCTTTTGGTTTTTGAATGATCCTCTTTCTCAGCAAAATGTCTTCCAGCATTTGTTTTGCTCTTGTGTATTGTGATCTGCTCGTGCTTTCTTCAATGTCCAGCATTTCCGAAATTTCTTTATGCGAGTAACCTTCAATTGCATAAAGATTTAAAACAGTTCTATAACCAATCGGCAACATTCTAATGCATTCAACTATTTGTTTAGCCTGCACAATACTCGGTACACTTTCTTCTCTTGTTTGAATTGCACTGGCATAAACCAGGTCAACACTTTCGTTAAAACGTCTATTCTTTTTCAGGTTGTTGATGCAGGTATGCACTATTATTTTTCTTATCCAGCCTTCAAATGCTCCTTTATTTTGAAAAGTGTGCAATTGAGAAAACACTTTTATAAAGCCTTCCTGCAACATATCTTCCGCATCCTCACGATTATGCCCAAAACGGTAACACACGGCAAGCATTTTAGGACTGTACCTGTTGTACAGTTCCCGCTGCGCTGCCGCATCATTTTTTAAACATCCTTGAAAAATGGCTTCCTCGGTCATATAAACCGTTTGTTGCCTTGTAATTTAGACAATTTTTGGGGATTGATGCTGCTTTGTAGATAAAAAATTTGGATGAAATGCAGGTTGATAGGTTGAATGGTTGACTTGTTTAATTGTTCTATTGTTAAATGGTTGAATTGTCATATGCAACCCGATAAGGTCAAACACCTAACAATTCAACTGATCAACACTTCACCCGTCATTTCCTTAGGAATTTCCAAATGCATCATCGTTAAAATAGTAGGAGCAAGATCGCCGAGTTTTCCCTGTTTTATTTTTCCTTTCCATTCATTATCAATTATAAAAAACGGAACAAGATTTAAGGAGTGCGCTGTATTTGGCGTGCCGTCACTGTTGACCATAAAATCTGCATTGCCATGATCGGCGGTAAGAAAAACGGCATAATCACTTTCCAATGCAGCAGTAACAACACGCTCAACACATTTGTCAACGGTTTCCACGGCTTTGATAACAGCTTCCCAAATACCGGAATGACCGACCATATCTGCGTTGGCAAAATTCAGGCAAATGAAATCGGCTGTTTTATTTTTAATTTCTGCAATAATTGCATCGGTAACTTCATAAGCGCTCATCTCTGGTTTCAGATCGTACGTCGCAACTTTTGGCGAAGGGATCATTATTCTTTTTTCACCATCAAACGGAACTTCTCTTCCCCCGCTGAAGAAAAATGTCACGTGAGGGTATTTCTCCGTTTCGGCAATGCGAATTTGTTTTAATCCATTTTTAGCAACGATCTCTCCCAAAGTATTTTTCAGATCGTCATTCTCAAAGATCACATTTATATTTTTAAAAGAATGATCGTACTGTGTCATCGTTGTATAATGAAGCGATAATTTTTTCATTCCCTGTTCCGGGATATCCATTTGCGTTAGTACCTGGGTTATTTCGCGGCAACGGTCAGTTCTGAAACTGAAACAGATCACCACATCATCATTTTTTATTGTGGCAACC
>DATHPY010000538.1:0-2507 GCA_035483315.1 Puia sp.
AGAACTGAAATGGAAGTGCTGAAAGAATTGGCAAGCGATGAAATTAGTTATCGCAGTATTACTACCAGTTGGTTTGAACATTCACCACTTCACCAGGCACTTAAAAAAATTGCTGATAAAAAGATCAATATCATTTTAGCAACCGACCACGGGAGTGTTCGTGTAAAAACCCCTTGTAAAGTTATTGGCGATAAACAAACAACAACCAATCTTCGTTACAAACACGGGCGCAACTTGCATTATGAGCCAAAAGAAGTGCTTGCTTTCCGCGATCCGCGTGAAATTGGTTTACCTGTACCAACCGTAAATTCATCTTTTATTTTTGCGAAGGAAGATGGTTTTTTGTGTTACCCAAATAATTATAATTATTACGTAAATTATTACCGCAACACATTTCAACACGGCGGAGTTAGTCTTGAAGAAATGATCATTCCCATTATTAAGATGACAAGCAAAGGCTAATGTGGAAAATATGCTAATATGCTAATGTAAAATCACGTCTTCCTGATTTAGAATTATGTTATTTTCACATTTTCATATTTTCACATTAGTATTATGAAGTACACACAAACTAAATTAGAAAAAACAGAAAAAATTTTAGAAGAATGCGGATATGTTATCCGGTATGAAAGAGGAAGTTTTCAAAGCGGTTATTGCATTCTCGAACAAAGAAAAGTTGTTGTTCTTAATAAATTTTTACAAACAGAAGGCAGGATCAATACACTCATTGATATTATTCCTCAGCTAAAAGTAGACGCCGCGTTATTAACGCCGGAAATAAAAAAACTTTACGAAGAAATTATCGCGAAGCAAGCTAATGAGATAATGTGATAATTTGCTGATTAGCTAATTTGTCGAATTTCTCTAAATTTCATTTTTTAGTTTGAAATTTGCATTAGCACATTATCAAATTAAAATGAATTATCCTTCTTTAAAAATTACATTTCTTGGAACTGGTACAAGCAGTGGCGTTCCGATGATTGCCTGCGAATGCGAAGTGTGTACTTCTACAGATAAAAAAGATAAAAGACTTCGTTCAAGCATACTTGTTCAATCTTCCACAACAAATTTGGTTGTTGATACAACTCCGGATTTTCGATATCAGATGTTGCGCGCAAATGTAAAAAAACTGGATGCAGTTATTTTCACCCATCCGCATAAAGATCATATTGCAGGGCTCGATGACATCCGCGCGTATAATTTTTTTATGCAAAAGCCAATGAAAGTTTACGCAAATGAAATGACGCAGGAAACTATTGTTCGTGAATTTCCTTACGCATTTGCCGCTGTAAAATATCCGGGCATTCCGGAAATTAATTTTGAAACCATTTCAACCGAACCATTTACTGTTGGTGATATTCCTGTTGTTCCAATTTTAGTTTGGCATTATAAAATGCCGGTACTTGGTTTCCGGTTTGGAAAATTTACGTACATCACAGATGCAAACCGCATTGATGATTCCGAAAAAGAAAAAATAAAAGGCAGCGAAATAGTTGTACTAAATGTGTTGAGAAAAGAAAAACATGTCTCTCATTTTAATTTGCCCGACGCACTCGATTTAGTTAATGAATTGCAAATTCCAAAAGCGTATTTTACGCATATCAGCCACCAATTAGGTAAACATGAAGCTGTTAACGCAATTCTTCCCAAAAATATCTCCCTTGCATTCGACGGAATGGAATTATTTGTTTAAACTTTTGTGCTAACAATCAGTCTTATTTTCATTGTGTATTTGTAATTAACGAATCGTTATTAACAGGTACAATTTGTCTGTTTTAATTTTGAAAGTGTGAAAACAAAAAATCATTTAGTATGAAAAAAATTTCAATTATTATTTTGCTTACGTTGATTTCCACATCTGCAATTCTTGCCCAAACCACAGTTGATCTTATTCCTTCCGGCGGATATACTTTTTCTGACCGCACCAATTTTGGCGGTGGCTATGGCAGAGTAAATGGCAATGGAAATTATGGGGCGTCATTGATGTTTAATGTTAACCGTCGTTTTGGAGTGGAGCTTATGTACGATCACATGGGCACAACAACAGGTTTGTATAACTATGGAAGCGGCATTCCAATAAGCCAGGGAAATCTGTCCATTAATTACGCTATGTTGGGGTTGGTTCCCTATCTCGGAGATCCAAATGCGCCGGTACGTCCGTTTCTTGGTGCATTAATTGGAGCCGGATTTTTTTCTCCGGGTGTTGACGGTTCTCAGAGTGATGCAAAATTTACGCTGGGTGCAGAATTAGGCACTGACATGTATGTGACACCGCGTTTTGGTTTTAGAATTAAAGCGCAATTATTATCGCCGATTGATAACGGAAGCGGATATTATGCCGGCACTGAAGCAGGCGGAAATAATTACGCCGCGCTGAATATTTATCAATTCAGTTTGCATGCAGGTATAATTATTGGATTGGGCAGAGAGTTGCCTGTAGAGCAGCAACGCCGAGTAATGTACAGACGTCCGCGTTATTATCGTCCCGCTCCTTATCCATATTATTA
>DATHPY010000539.1:0-4291 GCA_035483315.1 Puia sp.
GCGATTGCATCCCGGGCATCGTTATGTTTTTAAACACAATGATGTGGAAGATTGTGAAAAACAATTGCAGCGTGCAACCGCACTTATTGACAAACAAAAAGCAGGTGGCATTTTAGTAATTACTGAAGGTGTTTTCGGAATGGCCGGCGACCAGGGAAGATTAAAAGAAATTGCCGCGTTGAAAAAGAAATATCAATTCCGTTTTTTGGTTGATGATGCGCATGGATTTGGAACACTCGGAAAAACCGGCGCTGGCGCAGGTGAAGAACAAGGTGTGCAAAATGAAATTGATCTCTATTTTTCCACTTTTGCAAAATCAATGGCATCCATTGGCGCGTTTGTCGCGGGCGATAAAGTTATTATTGATTATATCCGGTACAATATCCGCAGTCAAATTTTTGCAAAGAGTTTGCCAATGCCGTTCGTGCTCGGAAATCTTAAACGTTTGGAATTATTACGCAAGCATCCTGAATTAAAAGATAAACTCTGGAGCAATGCAAAAAAATTGCAAGATGGATTAAAAGAACGCGGATTTAATATCGGCAAAACAGATTCTGTTGTTACGCCTATTTATATGGAAGGCGATGTTCCCGAAGCCACGCAGATGGTGATGGACCTTCGTGAGCACTATGGAATTTTTTGTTCCATCGTTGTGTATCCCGTAATTCCAAAAGGACATATCATCTATCGTCTCATTCCAACTGCGGTTCATACCGATGCAGATATTCTCGCAACACTAAAAGCATTTGAAGAAACAAAGAAAAAATTAGACGCCGGCAAATACAAAGCAGAAACCATTCCTGATATGGCGGAGGCGTAAAGCAATTTGATAATTAGCCAATTTGAAAATGTGAAAATGAAATTAAATGCGTCAGAAGTTTTAAAACTTTTGGCGTATTTGTATTTATCATACAAATCACAAAAATCAAATAAATGGCAGTTCAGACAATTTCGATACCAGCATTAGTTTTCATAGCAACATCGTTGCGTCGCAATCCGTTCGTCGGTTGTGCTACTATTGAGCTTCAGGTTGCGGATTTGTCTTAACAAAAGTTCCGCCATTTCAATTTACAATGAAAGTTTTTTAAACCTTAGTAGAAAAAATATCATTGGATCAACGTTATTACCTTCTTCCAAATAAAAATAGAATGCAATGATTTAGGCACTTGTTTTCAGGAACGATAAATCAGCCTTTCAATTTATAAAGTAATAAGGTGGTAAGCGTTTCTTAAGTTTTTCTACTAAGGTTAAAGAAATCTTGCATTTTTTTTACAAATCCTCTTGCTCTTGTTTGTATTCGTATATGCATGCGCGTTATATTCTCCAACACTCAATTTAAAAACTGCCTCCATCTTTTCCAAAGTTTAAAACTTTGGAAAAGATTTGAGTTCAGATTAAACCAAGTTGATAGGGAATCTCGGTGTTCTTTGTGACTCCGTGCTTCATTTTTTTCATTCTGTGTTTCTGTGAAATCGGTGCAAATTTTTCTTACAAAATAAAAAAGCCCCGCCGAAGCGGGGCTGTACTAATCAAATACCATTAACCATTAAACCTTATCCTATGAAAAACCAAAGATAAGACGTTAATAGATAAACAACCATTTATCTGAATAATTTTTTTTCAAAAAAAATAATTAAATTGACCGGAGTCAAGTGTCATTAGGACACAATGGAGAAATGTCATTAAATTGTAAAACGCGAATTTTACCAGCTGGATTTGAAGTTTTTCTGGTATTCCTCAAATGGGATTTTGCCATATTTATCCTCGCCAAAATATTTCACTATCGTCTCGAAATCCTTTGTGGGCAAGTATCCAGGGATCGCCTGCGGCTGGCTTCCATCTGTGGGAATAATTACTGTGGTCGGAAAAGCCATCTGTCCATGCAAAAGATATAAAGCCAGTTCATTGCATTTGTAAGCTTCAATATAATGATAGGTTTTTCCTTCCCATATAATGTCATCTTTTGTTTCAGCATTGAATTTTACAGCATAAAATTTATTTTGGAGATAATCCGCCACCTTTTTATTTGAGTAAGTTTTGCTGTCCATCACTTTGCACCAGCCGCACCACTCAGTATAAACATCTATTAACACCAGTCTTTTTTCTTTTTGCAGGTTCGAAGACAGGTCAGCAAAATTGATCCAGTTAACATGGGTTTTATCATGCTTGTCGGCACTCAAAAGAATTATCGCGAACACTAATAAAAATAGAAGCTTGGCTTTATGCATGGTAATTTTATATTTGCTTGCGGTTTATAAAACGATTACATGAACAAAATTGTTGTAGCAATAACGGGCGCCAGCGGTTCAATTTACGCCAACCAGTTGTTAAATAAGCTGGTGGCTTTAAAAGATCAGTGGCAGGAATTAGCTGTGGTGATGACGGAAAATGCAAAATTAGTTTGGAAAACGGAATTGGAAAATGAAGCTTACACTAATTACCCGGTAAAATTTTATTCGCAGAATGATTTTTTTGCGCCGTTTGCTTCTGGCTCGGGTCAATATAATTCCATGATAATTATTCCGTGCTCAATGGGCACATTAGGAAGAATTGCGACGGGAGTTTCATCAGATCTTATTACACGCGCTGCCGATGTTATTTTAAAAGAAAAAAGAAAACTGATCTGTGTGGTGCGCGACACACCATATAATCTCATTCACATCCACAATATGGAAACGGTTACTCTTGCCGGGGGAATAATTTGCCCGGCTACTCCTTCTTTTTATAGCAAACCCGCAACAATTGAAGAGGTAGCAAATACAGTTGTGGATCGTGTGCTTGATCTGGCAGGAATTAATATTTCTACATTTCGTTGGGGGAAATAAATTGCACGAATTACGATGAAGGATAGAACGCTGATCAATTATGCTTGTTATGATCAACACAGATTGTCTTATAAGATCATAATCATCATAACAAATCTGCGTGCCAACAATTATTAATTCGCTGACTAATAATAAAAATCAATTCGTGTAAACTAATTTCTTAAATCAACTTCTTCCACGCCGGGATATTTTGATTTATCAAAAACAAACGCCGCATCATTTAACGCCGCATTGCCGGTTAATTTATTTGCTGTGATGGTATATTTTGTTCCGGTTTTTTCCAGCCACTTAACGCTGTAAATTGCTTTGGTCGCTTTATCAATAAGAAGATAGACTTTATAAAATGTTTTTGTTTTATTTACGGGTGTGAGCTCAATTTCCTGGAGTGTTTTATTATCTTGTTTTGTGTCGCCATTTAATTTATAAAGAAAATCTTTATCGTAGAAATTGGTGAAGATATTTTCGGGAGAAATTGTTTTTGAAGATGCATCATATTTTGTAAGCGTTACTTCGTTGTTTGATTTGTCGTAAGTCCACACATTAATTCCGTCGCAATAAATTTCCTGTCCTGCCATTTGCAAATGATATTTATGACCAGACATATTTAATGTGCCCTTTTTTGTCGTTTCAATTTTACCTGCTGAATTTGCTATTTGTAATGAGAAAGAAATTTGAATGCCTTTATAAGATTTCAACTTTGCGCTAACCGCATCAAGAACTTTTTTTGCATCGGCATCGCTTTTTCCAATACTGTTATTTTGCGCTGAAATACCGATAATGAAAACGGATAAGAATAGAAATAGTGAATAAAACTTTTTCATTTTGGCAAGTTGTAGTAAATAAATTCAAACAGCAAATATATCGTAAAACACACAAACAGGATGCCATTAAGGTGAGAGTTAGCAAAACACTAACTTATATTCATGAGGTGCTGATCCAAATCAAATTCGGTTTTTATAAGAACATCTCTTGCTTTGCTGCCAACATTTTTTCCAACAATGCCTGCTGCTTCAAGCTGATCCATCAATCTTCCTGCACGGTTATATCCCAATTTCATTCTGCGTTGAATAAGCGAAGTAGAACCAACCTGGTTTTGCACGATCAGTCGCGCGGCTTCTTCAAACAATTCATCTTTATCGTTCTTATCAAATTCTTTTTCCTGCAATTCTTTTGCGTCCTCATATTTCGGCAAAATATACGGCATGATCGCGCCTTTCTGATCGCCAATAAATTCACAAACTTTTTCTACTTCAGGCGTGTCAACAAATGCGCATTGCAAACGCGTGATCTCGCCGTTATAACTGATAAGCATATCGCCTTTGCCAATTAATTGTTCAGCGCCACCGGTATCAAGAATTGTACGGCTGTCAATTTTTGAAGAAACTTTAAATGCGATACGCGCAGGAAAATTTGCTTTGATAGTTCCTGTAATAATATTCACTGAAGGTCTTTGTGTTGCAATAATA
>DATHPY010000540.1:0-4379 GCA_035483315.1 Puia sp.
AGAGTGGGCGCCAATTTTTAATCGCCCGATGAGTTTGGGAACGCGATGCCAGCAACTGGCGATGTATGTTGTTTATGAAAGTCCGTTACAAATGTTGTGCGATAATCCTTCTAATTATTATCGCGAAAAAAGAATGCACAGAATTTATTGCAAAAGTCCCGTCAGTTTGGGAAGAAACAATTCCGCTGAATTGCAAAGTAGGAGAATATATTTCTGTTGCGAGAAAAGCAACTAACGGTGACTGGTATGTCGGTGCAATGACAGACTGGAGCGCACGCGATATGGAAATTTCTTTTTCTTTTTTAGAAGATGGAAATTATTCAATAGAAATTTTCCAGGATGGAATTAATGCAAACCGTGTAGCGCAGGATTACAAAAAAATAATTCAGCAAATTAAAAAAGGAGATTCATTAGAAATTCATTTGGCGCCCGGCGGCGGATGGGCTGCGCGAATTTATAAGAACTGATGAGTTTTTTTTGCCGCAAAAAAGATGGAACGCAGATTTGTTATGATGATTATGATTTATTAAGATTATCATAATGAAATATTTTGCGCAAAGGCGCGAAGTTTCCTAGTAGCGGAGATTCTCTGTGGCTCTCATAATTTTCTCTGTGTAACTCTATGGCAAAAAAATAATTGATATTCATTTGCGATTTAGAAATTAAACCCACAGCTCAATAGTAGAACAACTGATGAACGGATTGCGACGCAACGATGTTCAAGCGAGAACAAATGCCGGTATCCAAATAAAATCGTTTTCAAACATTATCTGAATCATAAATTTTTTATTGAAATCATATTAATCCTTCTAATCACAAAAATCCTGGTTCAGACAAAATAAAAAATGTTCCGGTACAAATAATTTGCACCGGAACATTTGCAACAAAATTTAAACAAAAAAAATATTAATTACTTTACTGCTGTAACAACCACATCTTCCACAACACGGTTGCTTACTTCAAAAGAATGAACATCATCAGATGCATCTTTGAAATTTCTAACTACAAAAGTCAATTTTCCTGTCTCTGATTTAGGAAGTCTGAATCTTTTGTCAAATTTTCTGTCGTTGTACACTTCGCTGAAAAGCTGGTTTCCTTCATTGTCAGTTACAATAACACTGAACTTGTTACCATTCGGATTCACCACTGATACGTTAAACAAGATCACATCATCTTGCGTGCCTACATATTTAACGGTTGTATTTTTATCAGTGGAAGCATTCGTTGTAGTTTGTGCCTGTGTTGTTGCTACTGTAAATAACAGTAAACCTGCTGCTGTAAATTTTGCGATAGTGGTCATAATTTGCCTTTTCATATACATTGTTTGTTTAGTGACGAAATAATAAAAAATAAAAAGTTTTGCTGGCAGTAAATCGTGTTAAGCTTGCAATCTTTTAGTTGGAAACAATCGAAATAGTTAGAACACTATGGAAGAACGTATTATGGAAGAATTGTGTTTCAGTTGATAAGCTCTTCGTGTAATTCTGACGCAAAGATACGAACGAAATTTGAATTTCAAAACCTTTTCGGGCAATTAACAATTTCTTAATAGATAATAAATGTCTGTCAGACATTTAAAGTATTCCATAACAAGTCTTTAAGTTCAGTCAATCCTTGTTGTGTAACAGAAGAAATAAAAATGTATGGAATTTTTTTTGGCAACTCTTTTTTAATTTCTTTTTTTAATTCATCGTCAAGCATATCGCTTTTGCTGATTGCAATAATAAATTGCTTGTCTAATAATTCAGGATTGTATTGTTCGAGTTCGCTTACTAAAATTTCAAATTCTTTTTTATGGTCATTACTGTCAGCAGGAATTAAAAAAAGTAAAACAGAATTTCTTTCGATATGCCGCAAAAAACGATGACCTAATCCTTTTCCTTCCGCGGCGCCTTCAATAATTCCGGGCAGGTCTGCAATGCAAAAAGATTTTCCGTCGCGGTATTCAACAATTCCTAATTGAGGTGTGAGTGTAGTAAATGCGTAGTCAGCAATTTTTGGTTTTGCTGCGGTGAGCACAGATAATAATGTTGATTTACCTGCATTCGGAAATCCGACCAAACCTACGTCAGCAAGCACTTTCAGCTCTAACACTTTCCAGCCTTCAACGCCTGCTTCACCAGGTTGTGCATGCTCAGGCGCCTGGTTTGTTGGTGTTGCAAAACTTGCATTGCCTAATCCACCGCGACCGCCTTTCATCCAGATAACTTCTTGTCCGTCTTCTAAAATTTCCACTTCCTTTTTTCCGCTTTCTTCATCGCGCGCAATTGTTCCCAGCGGAACATCAATAAAAATATCGTTGCCTGATCTTCCTGTGCTATTTGTACCGCTTCCGTTTTCTCCGTTTTCTGCGTGAACATTTTTATAATAACGCAAATGCAGCAGCGTCCATAAGTTTTTATTTCCGCGCAAAATAATATGTGCGCCGCGACCGCCATCACCACCATCAGGCCCGGCCATTGCATTATATTTCGTACGCAAAAAATGTTTACTCCCCGCGCCGCCGTGCCCGCTTCTGCAAAAAATTCTTATCTGGTCTACAAAATTTGATTTTTCCATAACACTAATTACACGAATTTCTACGAATCGTATTTCGGTTGTGCATTTCTGTTAGACAACTTCATTAATTTGAAATTACCGAACAGTTATTTGTTTCGCTAATTTGCAAAGTTAATTTTTATGTAGCGAGCTTTCGAATTTCAATTGAGCATCGTTCTGCCAACTGGCGAACTCTTGTACGGCAGAGTTTCTATTGAGCGCTTCACTATTTGCTACATGCAACCGAGTTGAAACTTTTTTTGCCACAGAGAACCACAGAGTTTAATGAGAACCGCAGAGGATTTCCTTAGCGTCGTTGCGACTTTGCGAGAAATTTTTTTAATCAACATCATAATGAATCCCCGCAACGAGCCGGATATTATCAAGAACTTCCATGAGCAATAATGTATCGGCATGTGTCATCACCGGACTTTCAGTTAATCCATTTCGCAAACATTCGCAAACGTGACGGGCTTCATATTGATATCCGTGTCCTTCTTCTTTTTCAAAAGGAATTATTTGTTTGCTATCCATGTAATCAGGATAAAATTCTATTTGAGCATCGGGCGAATAAAAACGATGCGTTAAACGAATGCGCCCTTTATCTCCATTAATATATGCTTCCGTCGGAAGGTTGGAACTGAAGGTTGAAAACATTTGTGCAAACGCGCCACCATAATATTTGAAGGTTGCTGCGCATTGTTCATCAACTCCGGTTGATGCTGGCGTCATGGAAGCCTCGATAATATCCGGTTTTCCCAGCACGGATAAAACCATAAACACATTATAGATGCCGATATCAAGCATAGTTCCGCCGCCGAGTTTGGAATCGTAAATTCTGGTTGTAACGGGTTTTTTTGGAATGAATCCAAAATTAACCAGCACGCTTCCGATGTCGCCAAGTTTTTTTTCCCGTAACATTTTTTGAACTGCTGCATAGTTCGGTAAAAATTTTGTCCATAATGCTTCCATTAAAAAAACGTTTTTCTTTTTTGCAGCATCAATCATTTCCTTAGCCTGCTTTTTATTAATTGCAAATGCTTTTTCACACAGCACCGCTTTTTCATTCTCAATACACAACAAAACATGTTTGTGATGCAAACCATGAGGAGTCGCTATATAAATAACATCTACATCTTTATCATTCACCAGATCTTCATAACTACCATGACTATGCGAAGCAGAAAATTTTTTTGCAAATTCGTCAGCCGTGGATTTATTGCGCGAGGCGACAGCAACCAATTCGCTAGCGGCTACATATTTAAGATCAGCTGCAAATTTTGCGGCAATATTTCCGCAACCTAAAATCCCCCAGTTTATTTTTTTATTCATGCCATTAATTTATATAAATAATCTCAATTATGCTGTTTATCTGTTCTTACATAAAAAAATATCGTGCAGTATTAAAAACGTTTAATAAATTTATAAAACAAAATCATCTTATGCATTACAGAAAAATATTCGCCGCTGTCTTTGTTATCAGTTTTATTGCATTGGGAATTGCCGCAACAACACCGCCGGATGAACACAAGCATAAAAATCTGAAAATATTGCCAAAGAATATCAGCCACGAAGATTTAGATAAAGTTATGGATGGATTTAAAGAAGCGCTTGGGGTTAAATGTAATTTTTGTCATGCGCCGGAAGCCGATTCAACAAACCATCATTTAGATTTTGCCAGCGATGCAAAACCTGAAAAAAATACGGCGCGCTATATGATGAAGATGACCGCTAAGATCAACAAAAAATATTTCAGCTTTAATAAAGATGAGAGCGGCAAATCTGTTCAAACCATAACTTGTATTACATGCCATCGCGGTAATCCGCATCCCGGAGAAAAA
>DATHPY010000541.1:0-5951 GCA_035483315.1 Puia sp.
TTCTATTTTATTATTTTTCATTTTTATCGAAGACAAAAAAGTGAACACCAACGTAAAAATCCACGCCTTCGAGATTATTTAATTTCAACAAACTTCCCGGCGCATCCCCGCCAATAAAGAAATACCTGTACCTAACGGCAACGCCCATACGAGGCTGTAGATGTCCGTAATACAAAAGAGAAAGTGGAACACTTACTTCCGTAATTTTTGTTTCATATCGAGGGGTGATTGAATAAACGTCTGGTCTTACAACACCTTGCCCATCCGAATGACCAAAACCTTTGATGATCGTTGTATTGATAAAATAATTTTTACAAATATTCCAATCAACCTGGATACTGATGGCAGCAGGCAAACCCATTTTAAAATGATCAGCAGTTAAAGATTTTGCTGAATCGCCGTTATAAAAAAATGCGCTGATCGTTCTGTCAAATTCTACATTATTCGAAAACTTTAATTGATGCCAGTTTGAAAGATTCACACTGTCTGCCTGGAGATGATAAGCCGCAGCATTATTTTTAAAATTAATTGCGCCAAGATCAATTAATGAAAGTCCGATGCGATATAAATAATTTTTACTGTTGGAATTATAATGCAAATAAGTAAAGCCAATATCCGCTCCAAAGCCATGACCGTTATTAAAATCACCGGGTTTGTTGATATCCGTTCTGCCATAATCAATGGAAGAATTATTTAAAATAAAATTACTCGAGTCGTTAATTCTGTAATTGATGTGCGTGTTCTTTACAAAAGCAGCTGTGTTTCCCAATAAATAATTCAGGCTGATGCCGGCTTTTAATTCATTTCTTCCATCACTGTATAAAACAGCCGCGTAATGAGCTCCATATTGCATCCAGCTCATTTCATTTATTTTCGTGGAGTTGTCGTGGAGTTCGGTTCCCCACAAGCTTTTATTCAAAAAATAATCGAATAGATTTTGTGAAAGTGAGCCGGTAATGTTATTAACGTTCGCATACGCGCGTGCGCTGACAGTAAAACCAATTGCCTGATTTTTTGGAAGTTTTATAAAGAATGATGGACCCAATGCTTCACCGGAAAAAGTAACATTATAAAGTTTGTTTGGGTTTTGCGGATCGAAATGTGTAGTGAAAAGATCTTCTTTTATAGCGCCCTTAATAATTTTTTTAAACCCTAAAAAACTGAGTGAGCTTTTTGGTGCGTATAAAAAAGTATTATCAAAAACTTCATCAACGGAAATAATATTAATATCCCATTTTAATTTGGAATCAGCAATTGAACTGGGATTAATTAAAGCTCCCTGTATTCCCGCATAATTACTATTTCGTATTCCCAGGTTTTGCTGCGCATGCATAGAAACTCCTATGTGCATGACCAGCAAAATGATCAGCATTTTTTTCATGGTTCTGCATTAAGTTAAAAAAACATCTACAGAAGGGTGATTAAGCCAAAAAGAGAAGGTTCGATCCGGTTTTGATAGTATATACGTGAAAGCAGGGACAAGGTTGCATTATGAAGAAAAAATAACAACAATTATAACGGGTATGAACATACGTAATATTAAGGTGAGTAAAATAATTGCGCTGAATATTTAACGGGATAATTCGTGGAAATTATTGCACATCATTTTTTTGTCTTAATCACGGATTAACCGGATTAAATGATTTCGCGGATTTGTAGTTTTCTAACCTGTAAAATTTGCGCAATCAATATAATCCGAGATTCAGACAAACCATATACTAACTGTAATGCTTAACCGAAAAAAAATTACCAGCCAGGTTTTGCATTATGAATTTTTTTCTGACTGGTAATAAATGCAGGAAATTGTATTTTTTTATTGCCCAAACGTTACTTTATATATCCATGTGCCGTCTGAAAAAATGATATTGCCCTGGCTATCTTTTACCAGCAAAACAACAGTAATACTGGTGATGAGAGAAGCGTTTGCCGACCTGGTATCTACTGCAGGAAATACCGTGGTCACCTGTCCGTTAGTAAGATTGATCTCGCGGATTCCTCTCGCATTATATCCCATGTACAAGATCTTATTCACTGCATCCATATAAAGTCCGCCGATAGTGAGGAACTCAGCAGATGCAGTATCACCGCTCACATCATTTGCTGTCGTGCTACCTGTGAGAGTAGTTATCTGTCCCCCACTTTCTGTTACGCGCAAAATTCCTGTTATAGGATTTCCGGTTCCCGCAGGTAAACTCCACGTTGAAGTTGAGCCTCCCTCTTGCGCTACGAATAAACTGCCTTTTCCATCGCCCGCAATTGATAATATATTTCCGTATGCAGGCGCTCCTCCAAAATTACCATTACCGGAAAGTGTGCTTGAACTTCCGCTTGGCGCGCTTACTGTGCGCACGCGGCCATTCGCCGCATCGGCCACATAAATGTTATCATTACTATTGTCCAAAAAGATCCCGGGAATATTAACGTTGAAGCGCGTTGTTGTTGCAGAGCCATCCATATAAACCACCCCGGTATTCACATCAGTTCCTGAAAGTGTTGATACATTGCCTCCGTAAATTAACCTGATGGATCCTTCATCACCAACATAAACACGGGTACCATCAGAACTAACTGCCATAGATTGCGGATCTAAAAATTCGGCAGTTAATGCCGGACCATCCATATATGTTGGTGTAGTAGTACCGGCGAGTGTGGTGATCGTTCCATCGGGAGTTACTTTTCTTATTCTTGTGCCATCCGCTACATAAACATTATCGCTGCCATCAATTGCCATTCCTTTTATATAATCAAACTGCCCGACAAGCAATCCACCATCTCCGTAACCTTGCCCTGCTCCGCCGGCGTACAAACTAACTACAGCAGAAGGTGTATAAGTGAAGCTTGGCCCTGTTGCTGATTTACCGCCAACCGTTACTGCAACCGGACCGGAAACCAAACCCACGGGCACGTTAAATGAAATAGTTTGTGACGCTGCATCAGTAGCCGCAACTGAAACGCCGTTCACGGTAACTGCGTCGGCACTTGTACTCGAACTGAAACCAGCTCCATATATGGTAACTAAAACTCCCGCGCCTCCAGATGTGGGACTGATGCTATCAATATGCAAAGTAGTAGTTCCACCACCACCGCCGCCGGATCCAGCGCTTTTTTTGGAGCAGGAAATAACAAACAATGTTACAGCAATAAAGAACGCTAAAAGTTTAATCGGGGATTGCATAGACGATGAGTTTGGGTGCGGAAAATTATCATTAAAGCAGTTTTAAAAAAATAGTTAGTTATAGGTATTTTATGCTGATCCATTTCTGATAAGATTAGAAAAGCGTTGCAGAAAAAATATTGTTTGAAGATAAATAATGAAGCGGGTAAAGCTGAGCTAACGTCAATAAGTAACCGAATTTTATCGCTAAGTCCTGCAAAATAAAAAGGGCCAAGATAGAAATCTAGCCCCGTTTTAAAATCCAATATCCTATGAAAAACCAAATACATAAAGGCAAATCGTGTTCCAAAACTATTTTAGCTTTAAAACAGGCTGTGCCAACTAAAATTCATTCCATAATTGAAACAATTTTTTTCAATTTGGGAAAATGAATGCAAGCTTGTTGACAAATTTTATTATTTGAACAGCGATTTCTGATTTTGAGATTTTGTGATTTGCGACGATCAAATCGAAAAATCAGAAATCTCAAAATCAAAAATTTTACCTCTCGTCTCACAAATTCTAAATGCCTTAATTTTGAAATTCAATTCAAAAGAATCAGTTATGTCATATACAGTGGAACTTTTAGAAATCATCAGCAGAACGCACAATGTAAATACATATCGCGTACAGAAGCCAAAGGGTTTTGAATTCACGCCTGGGCAGGCAACAGATTTTTCTTTATTAATACCCGGCTGGGAAAATGAAAAAAGACCATTCACATTTACCTGTCTTCCATCGGAGAGCTACCTTGAATTCACAATTAAAAGTTATGACGATCACGATGGTGTAACGCATCATTTACGCACTGCAAAAAAAGGTGATAAATTTGAGATCAGTGATGCATGGGGGGCAATTTCTTACAATGGCGAAGGCGTCTTTATTGCAGGCGGAGCAGGAGTAACACCGTTCATTGCAATCTTTCGTTTTTTGAAACAGCAAAATAAGATTGGAAATAATAAATTGTTTTTTTCAAACAAAACAGAAAGCGATATTATTCTTCATAATGAATTTTCTGAAATTCTCGGAAATAACTTCATCAACATAATAACACAACAACCCGATACAAAATATCTCAAGACAAAAATTGATAAAGAATTTCTGAAAAAAAATATCACTGATTTTTCACAACGTTTTTATATCTGCGGACCAGACGCATTCAACACGGCTGTTTTAAAAAATCTTGAAGACTTAGGAGCTCATCCCGATTCATTAGTGTTTGAAAAATAGGCTGTTAATTTTATTGACATCTTATTGATATTTTTTCTCGCCAAACACTTGCAAAAGCGAAAAAAAATCTCAATCTTTATATCATTAACTTCAGCTTTCTTTTACAATCTCCATTTATCCGACTACGCCAAGACTCCTGATTCAGTAACAATTTTATCTTGTCACCGGAAGAATAAAATATTTACACCGCAGTGTTTTCACTTCCAATTATCCGCAGATTTTGAATTTAAACGATTAAATATCTATAACATGATCCCCCATTTATTGGTTTGTATATCATTTATTGGTGCGCATATCATTTATGCAAAACTGATTCAGAAAAAAGAAAATGAAATTGCATAACAAATATAAAATAGCGATAGTCGCAATCATTTCAATGTATTGGTTGTTCTGGTTGTTCTCCGTAAGAGCGATTTAGGCGTGTTCTATAACCGCGATATTTGATGCAATCACGTTATCAAATTTTTTATTTCCCCATTTGCGGTTAATAAATTTCCTACAGGGATTTTCAATAAAATAATAAGTGAGCGAAGATATTCCCACAAGTAACAGAAGATAAATTATACAATACATCAACCCACTTCCAAAAGCAATATTTTGTTTTCCTCTCCCAAAACCAGTAACACCTGGCAGACGCAATCCTTTTGAAAAAGGTTCCTGGAAAAAGATCTGCATTAAATAAATTGAATAAGAAATCAGTCCGAGATATTGCATCACCACATTGTTGCAAACTTTATGAACATAACCATTGTTGCATGCAAAACACAAAACTATTGCCGCAAATAAAATAATGGCAAACCCGTCACTGATCGCAAAATGCAACGCAGCAATTAAAAATAGTATTGAAATAAATGCGAGAGTGTCTTTTTGAAAAACATTCCTGATATTTTGTGTACGATACAAAAGATACATCAGCATGCCCGTAATAAAACCCGCAATGCCGCGCAAAAAACCATAATCATACGTTGTGTTAACATTATGTGGAACCGGAATTGAAGGATACATTGGATTTTTTCTCGGCAGCAAATACATAATTGATAAGTAAGCTGCAACAGTAAATATTATCAACACTACAACAGATAATTTTCTTTTTTTAGCAATGAATAAAGCCAGCAATGGAAATAAAAGATAAGCTGCCCACTCGGAACTGATGCTCCAGGAAGGAATATTCCAGGTAAAAATTTTATGGATGTAAAAAGATTGCAACAAAAAAATATTGGTTGGAATAGCTGCCGGAAATTCTATTTTGTTTGGATAAGTTCCGGCAGGTGAAAAAATTATTACCAAAATAACAAGTAACATCAACGCAAAAAAATGCAGCGGATAAATGCGTGCAAACCGTGCGACCAAAAATTCCCTCAAAGAATTTTTAGTGATAGCGTTTTTAAAATTATCTCCATAAACATGCAGCATGATAAATCCGCTCATTACAAAAAACAGATCAACCATTAAATAAGATTTTTCAAAAAACATGGTTGTTGAGGCAGGAACAAAACGCGCGATCGCCATTTCAAAATGAAACACGGCAACAAGCAAAGCCGCGATGCCGCGCAACGGGGTGAGGTTG
>DATHPY010000542.1:0-3072 GCA_035483315.1 Puia sp.
ACGGATAACCTTTATGCGTACCTAAAATTTTTCCGTGCTTGTCAATAAAATTTCCGCCATTTACTTTTTCTTCCAGCCCGGTTATTTTCTTTTTTAAAAAACCGCGGTAATCGTTATCAGGAACAAAACAAATTTCGTAACTCTCGCTTTTTTTTGCTAATTCCGGGTATCCATAAGCGTTGGCCATTTCCCTTATTTCAGTTTTGCGGTATTTCCCCAAGGGAAAAATAGTTCTCGCGAGCACGTCCTGCTGCAAACCCCACAGCACGTAGCTTTGATCTTTTAATTCATCTACACCTTTGCTGATAAAATATCTTCCGTTATTATGTTGATGCACATTTGCATAATGACCTGTTGCAATAAATTCGCAACCCAATACATCTGCACGCTTCAGAAGGGCGCGCCATTTTATATGTGTGTTGCACATAACGCACGGGTTCGGCGTTCTTCCGGCAATATATTCTTCAACAAAATTTTCAATAACAAAGTCGCCAAATTCTTCGCGGATGTCTAAAACAAAATGAGGAAATCCATGTTGCACAGCAGCCATTCTTGCATCATTAAAACTATCTAGGTTGCAGCAGCCAGTTTCTTTTTTTGATGAACCGGAACTCGCGTAATCCCAGGTTTTCATGGTGATGCCAACCACTTCATAACCTTCATCATTCAGCATAAGCGCAGTAATAGTACTGTCAATGCCACCGCTCATTGCCACCAAAACTTTTCCTTTGCTGCTCATTATTGATAAAAATTTTCGAACAGCAAATTTACGAAAAATATAGGGTAAGAAAGAAAGCCGTTACGAAACAGGGTTTGCCGGTCAGGCGACCGGCAAGGCGAGCCGCCGTAGTTGGTCGCCTGACCAACTGCTAAATCATAGTGTTAACATTTAAATTTAGACCTATCTTAAATCAAAACTTATTTCGGGATAATAATAAGAAGGAGCCTTTAGAAAAAGGCTCCGGTTTTATAAGTGAGCTTAAACCATTCAATGCATGAGAAAAATTTCGGATAATTTTTTATGGTGATTTTATTTATTGAGTCTGTATTATTCTTTGTCGCATTTTTTTGCAGAAGGCAAACAAATGCAGAACTTATTTATCAATTTTTTCTGAATTAAATTATTCATTCAAAACAGAACGGATTTTCAAGTTTAATTTTTGTGATAGAAACTTTGCAATCGCTGATTAATAAATAGAAAAATATTATTCGATTTACAAATACAATTTTTCAATAACAAGTTGTGAAAAAATACCACAAAGCGGTATGTTGTTGAAATGATAAAAACATTAAATTGCTTATTCAAACAATATTTAAGTACGCAGCTAAAATTTAAAGTATGATCAAACTACTGGTAATTGGCAATCTTGGAAAAGATTGCGTTACAAACACAGTGAACGGAAAAAATGTAATTAATTTCAACGTGGCACACACAGAGAAATTTAAAGATGCCCAGGGAAATCAAAAAGACAAAACAATTTGGGTTGATTGCGCTTATTGGACGGACCGTACAGGCATTGCTCCTTATTTAAAAAAAGGAACACAGGTTTATGTTGAAGGAAGTCCTGAAGTGCGCACATATCCTAAAAATGATGGAACAACCGGCGCATCACTTACATTACGTGTAGCAAATGTACAATTGCTTGGAAGCAAGCCAAGCGGAGGAGATTATTCAGGTATTGGTGGTACAACGGAAGCTTCAGCGCAACCTGCTACAGCAACTCCGCGCAATATTCCTTCGCCAAGTGATGTTACGGAACCAATTGATGATCTTCCTTTCTGACACAACTGATTATCAGCAAAAAAATCCCGCAAACCGCGGGATTTTTTTATTCATAAAAATTTCTTTCTGCTGTTAACTAAAGTCAGGGGTGTTGAAGCGTAATTATTGCGCTGACTTCAACAGAATCAAAAGGCAAACTACCGCCATTATTCTGAAAGAATACAGCACTCTCGCCAGGATAATTTTCACTCCATAGTTTACCTCCTAAATAATTGATGGTGTTAGTAGTAATTGCCTGGTATCGCCCAAAATAATCAACAAACAACTGTAAATTTTCATTTGCAGAATTGTAATCGGGTTGTGAAGGAAGCGTAATCACACTTCTATATTCATTACCAGGCAATTGGTACCATTGCGTGAGAACGATATTAATTGTATCAAACGTCACGACTGGAACAGTGTTGTTTAAAATAATAGGTCCAGGGTTTTGACCCTGAACCGCATTATCTTTTGTGCATGAACTCGCTGCAGTTAAAATGAAAGCAAGATTCATCAGGAATATATATTTCATAAAAAAAGGTTTAATTATATCATTTGTCGCAAATAGTAAAGCTGGCGGAAACAGGAATCAGAATTATTATTGAACACTTTCCATCATGTAGAAATCATTCCGGTATTGGGATTAACTTCTATTAATTTATTTCAGTAATGATTTGATTTACAGCCGGAATTTTTCCGGCATGATTTGAGACTTTAGCATGCAACTTCGAAATTTTTTATCCTTCCGAAAGATTATATCCTCTGTCAAATTTTAGAATTTCTTATTGTTAATCGCAACCCTATTTAAATGAAACAGAATTTTACACTTTTAAAAAGAGGATACTTAAACCTTTTCATCCTCGCTTCACTTTGCACTTTTATTAATTTACCGGAAGCAAATGCGCAGGTTTGCGCCAGTGGAACCAATATTTTTGGAATGGACGCTAACGGTAATATATATACGATAAATGTAACTAACGGCGTAGCAGGAACAAAAATTAATACTACTGCTTATACAACCTCCGGTAACCAGGCAAACGCAATTGGTTATAATGTAGTAAACAGTACGTTTTATTATTTCCAGGTGAACCCTGGCGTGGGCGGCACGCAAAAATTTATTTCGTACAACACAGTAACGAATGCTTACGCAACGCTTCCTGCAAGTCCTACTACAGCTACGGTGCATGCAGGTTGTGTAAACTTTGACGGAACGGGTTATTATTGTTCAGACGTTAATGGGAATTTGTATTATTATGACATTCTTACTAAAGTATGGATCACAATTACAACAAAAATTGTTGATCAGTTTG
>DATHPY010000543.1:0-5094 GCA_035483315.1 Puia sp.
AGAAGATCCATCCTGCACATGATCTCATCAAATTTTTCCGACACTGAATTTATGTTCAGCGGCGCTGATGAGATCATGTGCAGGATGGATCTTCTTGTTGGGTCTGCTATTCCCTGGAAAACGTCTCTTTTCATAAATGAAACCTTTTGGTTTCACAAATGTATATGAAACCTTTTGGTTTCACAAAATTTTTCTTATTTTTAAAGCGGATTAACTTTTTTTGAATTAAACACGGGGTATATTTATTTGTTGAATTAAACCTTGCAAATATTTGTTGAATTAAACCTTGCAAAAAAATAGACCATATAGCTTCATTTTCATCTTCTGTATTTCAATACTTATGATGACTTGTCAAAAGCATAGCCAGTCGCCAGCAACAACACCTGACATTTATATTACCGGAACCATTGTCAATTATGGTGTATTATGGAATAGTGGTACAATTTCGTACTTGAGTGATACTACAAACCCTCCTTCTTATGCGGGTCCTATTTTTGTAAATGGAAATGATATGTATATTGCCGGCTCCGAAGTTTACGGCGCTGCAAGGGCAGCTACTTATTGGAAGAATGGAATTGCTACTCATTTAACAAGCCCGACAATTAACGCTTTTATTAATTCAATTTTTGTTTCGGGAAACGACGTATATGCAGTTGGCGGGGGATATAATGTTTTTGCCGGTACGTTAAGTGTTATATATTGGAAGAACGGCGTTGGTGTAATTTTAGATTCGAGTACAGACGTTAATCATGTTTATACAAATATTTCTTCTGCAAATTCTATTTATGTTTCTGATACGGATGTGTATATAGGAGGAGAAAATAGTGTTGGAGCATATTATTCAAAGAATGGAGTGGTTACTAACATAAATTCTTTTTATTGTACGGCCATTTTCGTGTCGGGATCGGATGTATATGCAGTTGCTGACGAAGTCGTCAATAATTTTTCAGTTGCATCTTATTGGAAAAACGGAACGCCGGTGAATTTAGTTACATCTCCCAGCAGCAATTCAGATGCTGAGGCCATATTTATTTTCGGATCGGATATTTATGTTTCAGGCTCTCAAAATATCAATGGTTTTGATGTGGCAACTTATTGGAAAAATGGTGTCGCAAAAGTTATAGGAAATCAATCTGTAAATTCATACGGGAATGCAATTTTTGTAAATGGCGCTGATGTATATGTAGCCGGATTTTCTAATAAATCTGCATGCTATTGGAAAAATGGAATACCCATTCCCCTGAGTAATCGTAGCTCTTCTTCTGCAAATTCTATTTATGTAAAGTAATCTGTAAAAAATGTTTCGTAATATATTTTTCATACACATTACTTCCTTTTTTGGAAATTAGGAAGTATATTAATGCTGCAAATAATTATGGCAATGAACAGAAAATTTTTTTATACCGCTTTTTTTGTAGCAAGCGTTTTAATATTTTCCTGCAGAGACACTGACACCAAGGCAATTCAATTTCAGGACAGTACAGCAAACGGTAATGGTAGTAGTGGAAAAAAAGGAACTGGTGCAGATTCTTCTGCAACAGGCTCTGGAAGCGGATCTTCGAAAGCCGGAAGTTCTGTGAACGATAGCGCTATGAATAAAATGCCCGTTGTTCAAAGTGTTTCCGATAATACTAAAAGTAAAACTCCAATTAAGCTGGCAAAGAAAAAATCGGCTACAAAAGATAGTGCTGCAGTTGCTAACAGCGGCAATGACGATGATGCGCCAGCCGCTAAAAAAGTAAAGATCGCTTCGGCTGACAATACCAAAGTTGAAGCAAATACCAGCAACATTACGGGAAAAGCTTTTGTTTCGAAATATGGAACTATTCCAAGAAATGTGACAACGGATAATATCACCGATTTTCTTGTGGCATTTACAGACAAAACAATCTTCATCAAAATTTATTATAACGCCGATCCGGACACAGAGATGCAAAATGTAAAAGCGCAGGTTGTAAAAGTGTTAAAGAAAAGTGGTTATAGTAATATCAGCGATCAGTCACTGACACTACATCCGATACATGTTCCGAAAGATATTCATTATGAATTGCAGCACGATGGCTCTGTGATAATTTGGATACCACCGGCGAGTACGGAATAAAATTTAATTACTCAATTTAAAAATTGCTCAATGTCACAATTGAGTTATTGAGTCATTTTTATATTTTCAAATCTTCTTCTCAATTAACCATTGATGTCCGAAAGGATCTGTGACAGTTCCCTGCCTGTAACTATATTCATAATCAGTAACCGGGCTTGTTTCTTTTGCGCCTGCATCAACTGCGCGTTTTACAACAGCATGCGGATCATCAACAAAAACTCCCATGAGTATTGTGATACAGTCAATATTTTCAGGACTGTTTTGCTTTTGCTGAATAGAATGTTCTGTGGGTTCGTGAATATGAAAAATGCATCCGTCAAAAGATAATTCAGCAACATGAACACTTCCATCATCATTACTCCAGCGATTCAGTTCAACAACACCAAATGCTTTTTTATAAAATTCAATTGCTGCCGCGCAATCATTAATAAAAAGTTGCGGAGCGAAAAAAGTTGTTGAAATGTTTGGCATAAGTTAAATTTAGAATTGCCTGCAATGTAAATAATTTTTCATCCTTAGTGATCAGCCGCTAATAAACCCCTGAATAGAATTGTTGCTGTACAAGAGTGCGACGCAACGAAATGAGAAACAAGGAATGTGAAAATCAGAAGATATGATTGACTTTCTAATTTTTAGTTTCTCGTTTTTAGTTTTTCATTTAATAAGTCGCCCTTCCGCCGGAAATATCAAAAATAAAACCTGTTGAAAAACTATTTTCATCAGAAACGATAAAACACGACATGGCTGCAACTTCTTCAACGTTGCCGATTCGTTGCATGGGAATTTTAGCCAGCATATATTTTAATTGCTCGGGCGAAGTATTTTGATTCATCGGCGTTTGAATTACGGCGGGCGCAAGTCCGTTAATACTAATATTTGTTGTCGCAAATTCTTTGGCAATTCCTTTTACTAAACCGATAACTCCGGCTTTTGTGGATGAATAACCAACCATTCCGGGATTGCCTTCTTTACCCGCAATGGATGCAATAAGTAAAATGCGGCCTTTGCCAATTTTCTCCATCGCCAGCAAAGTATATTTTGCAACAAGAAAAGTTCCTTTCAGATTAACTGCGTAGACATTATCGAATTCTTCTGTAGAATAATTAGTGATTGTTGTACTCGACGGACCAACTATACCTGCAGCGTTTACGAGAATATCAATTTGCTTCCATTCTTTCTCTATAGCAGAAAATGTTTCTTTCACATCGTTTTCGTTGCTCACGTTTGTAACATAATTTTTTGCAGCGATGCCGGCCTTTTTAAATTCATCAACAGTATTTTTTAATTCCTGCTCATTAATATCAAGCAGCGCCAGCGTTGCGCCTTCTTCGCCAAGCCGTTGCGCAACTGCTTTTCCGATGCCCATTGCTGCGCCGGTAATAATTGCTGTTTTGCCTGTGAACCTGTTGATCATTTGAATGCAAATTAATAAAACGCGGACATTTTAAAAGCAAATAAATAATTGCTGGTTGTGATTTCACTTTTTGAAAATCATAATTTACCGATGACTTCCGGTATAATTTCCGCACCAATCTAAAAACAACAAATTTTATTTGCTAACTTGGAGTTCTGCTACTGAACCTTTTTATATTTAATAATGGTTGCCAAAACATTTGCCATATCAATCATAATATCAGGAGCATTATTTTTTGCTACCTCCTGTCTTCATTCTGATAAAAAAGAATCATCAGACAAACTACCTAATGTTGTAAGTTATAATTTCAATATCCGCCCCATTCTTTCCGATAAATGTTTTAAATGTCATGGACCTGATGCAAATAAACGCCAGGCACATCTTCGGTTAGACATTGGCGATAGTGCATACGCAGCGCTTAAAGAAACCAAAGGCGCTTATGCGATAGTGCCCGGTAAACCAGGTCAGTCGGAACTATGGAAGAGAATAAGTTCTTCCGATGTAACTTATATGATGCCTCCGCCGGATGCTCATTTGGGAATGTTGACCGATCATGAAAAAAAATTGTTTGAGAAATGGATAAAGCAAGGTGGCAAATATGAAAAGCATTGGGCTTTTGTTGTTCCTGTAAAAGAGCCGCTTCCGGTAGTAGCAGATAAAACCTGGCCAAAAAATGAAATTGATTATTTTATTCTTCACAGAATGGAACAGGAAGGCCTCTCTCCTAACGAAGAAGCTGACAAAGAACGCCTGCTTAAAAGAGTTAGTCTTGATGTTACCGGCTTGCCACCTTCACTCGAAATGATGGATAAATTTTTAGCAGACAATAGTGAAAATGCTTATGAAAAAATAGTTGATCAATTATTGCAAACAGATCAGTACGGCGAAAAAATGGCGTTGCATTGGTTGGATGTTGCGCGTTATGCAGACAGTTACGGTTACCAGGATGATAATATCCGCACGCAATGGCCTTGGCGTGATTGGGTGATACATGCATTCAATAAAAATTTACCGTACGATCAGTTTATTACCTGGCAAATTGCCGGTGATATGTTGCCCAATGCAACGAAAGAACAAATATTGGCGACCGGTTTTTTCCGCAATCATAAATACACAGAAGAAGGCGGCGTTGTTCCTGAAGAATATCGCATAGAATACCTGATTGATAAAACAAAAACTTATGGAAAAGGAATTCTTGGAGTAACGATAGAATGCGCGCAATGTCACGATCACAAATATGATCCGTTCAAACAAAAAGATTATTACAGCTTACTCGCGTTTTTTAATAACACAAAGGAAATAGGATATGAAGGAGATGTGAGCGTATCGAAGCCGGCTAAAATGCCAATACTTTATATTGATAGTAATGACAGAAAAAATATTTTATCATTCATTCATAAAAAAGATACGGCGACATTAATGGTATCAGTATTAGGTGAACGTGATACTTTACGAAAAACATATTTACTTAACCGTGGCCGTTATGATGCTCCCGGAGTTGAAGTTCAACCCAACGCTTTACCGGCAGTGATGAATTTTGATACCACACAATTTCCGCGCAACAGGCTTGGTCTTGCAA
>DATHPY010000544.1:0-3162 GCA_035483315.1 Puia sp.
CCTTGAATTCTTTGTCCTGTATTTTTTGCCAAACTGTTTTAACCTGGTGCGATACGGTTGTAATATCTTCGGGAGTAATAATTAATTTTTCAACTTTATATTCGTCGTTGATAGGCTCAACAAATTCAAATATAGTGCTTACAACCTCCCAATCAATACTGCGGTCGTTATCTATCAAAATTTTATAAAAAACAGCCTGGCGCCAGTAATCGCCGCCGTTTGGGTCATTATCATTTGGGGGTAATAATTTCTTTTTAGCGTTTTCAAATTTGCCTGTTTTATAATCCACCACATTTACCTGTTTGCCGGTAAACTCCAGTTTATCCAGCTTGCCATTTAAAGGGATATTATCCAACGAAACATTCCTGATATTTCTTTCTATTAAAACAATTTTATTCCAATAGTTAATGTGTGTTTCATAATAATCCGGCAATATTTTTTCTCCATAGATCGTTCGCCGTTCAAACTCTTCCGGCGTAAAAGCGTCGCGGTTTTTTTGCATGTACCAATTAAAGTCTTCCAACAATATTTCTTTAGTTGGAAATACATTGCCGTTTTGCTTCATCTTTTCAAATAAACGTTGCAATGCAAAATGTACAGCGCTGCCAAACATCATATTCTCATTTTTGGCAGCCGGCACCTTAATTAAATTCTGGTAATAGAATTTTAACGGGCAATACAAATAATTGCTCAGGTGTGTAACGCTTAATGAATATTTTTTTAAGATCTGGTTGATATAATTTTCTTCTACCAGTTCTATTTCAGGCATTGCCGTTTCGGCAAACTGCAGAGCGAGATAATCAACCAATTGTTCATCATCAACAGAAATTTTTATTGGTTGCCAGTTCATGCCTTCCAGCATCTCTGTAACAAATGTTGATTTTACCTGCGGCTTATCATTATTATCTTTTGCTGCATAGGAAACAGATAAATGTGTTTTGGCACGGGTAATGGCTACATAAAACAAGCGGCGACTTTCTTCCAGGTCAGTCGCAGTGCTGTTATTGTTAAGTAAATTATCCGGGTATGAATAGTTGCGGCTGTTTCCTTTGTTGTTGTCATCCCAGATCTTATCCGTGCAACCGGTTATAAAAACATAAGCATATTCACTTCCTTTGCTGCTGTGTGTGGTGATAAGATTTACGCCATTATCCGTTGCCGTTACTTTGTGCAGCGGAATAGACAGCCTGCTTTTTTGCATCACTGTTATGTTGTTCAGCAATTCATGAAGGGTTATATCATGATGACGTTTGGTAGTATCTTTTATAAAATTGAAAAATGAATTAAGACATTGCATCAGCCATGGTTTTTCAGGGCTTTGCATGATATAATTTAATACGCCTGCTTTTTGAATAATCAGTTCTGCCAAACGCTGAATAGTTGTATTGTTCGATTCTTTTAACAGGAGTTCCAATACCATACTGGTATCTTTCATATTATTATCAGGCTGAGAAAACAAATCACCGGACTTAATATTGAGTTCTTCCAATTGCCTGCGCAAAGAATAACGGTCTTCTTTTCTTCCAACATTTTTTTCATTTACAGACATACTTAGTTTGGCAATATCCGAAGGCTTTACATTGAAAAAAGTAAAATGAAGTATTTTGAACAACAGATCATCAGCGCTATAAGGAATTGTATTTTCTTTGTCGATCCATGTTAATATGGCAATGATATTTTGAATAAAAGGTAATTGCAACAGGTCAATTTTTTTTCTTGTATTGACAGCAATTTTTTTTGCTTCCAATATCTGTATGATCTGCTCTACCTGTGCATGATTACGGTAAATTATAGCTATTTCTTTTCCGCTGATACCGGTGTTGATCAACTGTTCAACCTGCAGGGCAATATGAACAGCTTCCTGTGTTGTGTTGGGATATTCAACAATAGCAGGTGCAATGGAAATGCCTTTTAATAAAGGATTTGAAGCAATCAATAAAGAATCATTATCAACTGTTCTTAATTTATTATTGATGATAAGTGAATGTGCTGTATCCAGGATAATTTGTGTAGAACGGTAATTGTCTACCAGGTCAACTTTCGTGATACTGTCTGTATATTGTTTTTCAAACTCAATGATATTTTCAACATTGGCATCCTGGAAAGAAAAAATACTTTGATCGGCATCGCCCACAACAAAAACATTTGGCGAATCCCAATAGCTGATCAATTGCTGCAACAATAAATTTTGAGAACGGCTGGTATCCTGGAACTCATCTACCAGGACATATAAAAATCTTTCCTGGTAATCGAGCAAAAGATTTTTGTTCTTTTCAAATGCATCCAAAACCCATAGGATCATATCATCAAATGTATAACGGCTTATACCGGCCATCATCGTACTATAACGCGGATATAGATGTACAGCGGCTTTCAGCATTTCCATCTTTTCCGTTTCAGCAGCAATTTTATTCGGGTTTGGATCACCTGCATTGAACTCTTTGTATTTTCTCTTATAAAAAAAACCTTCTTTGGTTGGCAATGTTTGCAGGTACGCATCGATCCTCTCGGTCAAATAGTCAACAGTCCACGCTTCTTTTTTCATCAAGCTGAAAAGTGATTTTAATCTTGGCACTTCATAATACACATCACCACGAAAACGCTTCAATGGATTATCTTTTTCGATTGAATCAACTAAACTATTGAATAAATTAATTTCTTCAATATCGCCGATTGGCTCAAGATTTAATTTTCCGAAATAGCTCAGGTTATCCTGTATCACTTCATTACAAAAAGAATGAAAAGTATGAATGCGGACGTTGTAAGCGGCAGTACCGATAATACTCAACAACCTGCTCCGCATTTCGATGGAGCCATTGTCGGTATAAGTAAGACATAAAATGTTATTCGGGTTGGTATCTGTTTGTGATAAAATATTCCCAATGCGTGTTGCGAGTATTTGTGTTTTTCCGGTGCCTGGCCCTGCATTAACGATTACAGGCCCATCGATGGTATCAACCGCAACGCGTTGTTGCGCATTCAACTTATTATATTCTTGTGAGAATTTCTTTTGCAATAAATCGCGGTACTGTTGCATATATCAAAGATAGTTTCAAACTGTTAAAAGGATTTTGCTTTGGCATCGCTTGGGAAAATATTTTTTCTTTAATTTTAATCCATGTCTAAAACCTATTCCTTCCGTCGAAAACAAAATATTCCCAT
>DATHPY010000545.1:0-2909 GCA_035483315.1 Puia sp.
CCTGATCACTCAAAGTTTGAAAGAATTGCAATTATTAATGAGCGATTATGTCGGCATCGTGCGAACAAATGTGCGTCTGCAACGCGCAATGAAAAGATTGGATCTCCTGCATGAAGAAATTGAAGCGTTGTATGAAACGACTGCGCTCTCTCCGCAATTGTGCGAAGTGCGCAATCTCATCACCGTCGGTTATCTTATTGTAAAAGAAGCGCAGTTTCGTCACGAAAGCCGCGGCTTGCATTTCAACACCGACTATCCGAATAAAAGTGAATTGTTACAGAATATAATTTTATAAGTACGAAGTATGAGCTATGAAGTATGACTTATACAGCTTTTTCTGATCTTTAGATTTTTTTTATGTAACCAGCGTTTGTAATTCTATTTAGCATCGTTGCGTCGCATTACGTTCATCTATTGTGCTACTATTGAGCTTTGGTCTTAATTTTTAAATCACAAATGAATATTAATTATTTTTTGCCACAGAGGACCACAGAGAATTTAGAGAACCACAGGGAATCTCTGCGGACCTCTTCACCTCGGTGTTCCTCTGTGGCCAAAATTTTTACTTTTTACTTTTAAATTTTTCTTTCCTCATGAAAGCAATGATATTCGCTGCAGGATTGGGAACACGCTTCAAACCGTGGACTGACAAGCATCCCAAGGCTTTGGCAATTGTCACTGGTAAAAGTTTACTGCAAAGAAATATAGAGTATCTTCAACAATTTGGAATAACAGATATTATTGTAAACGTTCATCATTTTGCAGATCAGGTTCTGGAAACAATAAAAAATAATAAAGGATGGAAAAGTAATATCACTATCAGCGATGAAAAAAATGAAGTGCTCGAAACCGGTGGCGGATTAAAAAAAGTAAGCTGGTATTTTGATGACGGATCTTTTGTTGTAATGAATGTGGATATTCTTACTGACTTAGATCTGCAGGCAATGATAAATTTTCATCAACAAAATAAACCGCTCGCAACGCTTGCTATAACCAGCCGAAAAACCTCGCGCTATTTTTTATTTGATGAAGATGATAATTTATGCGGCTGGAGAAATGTAAAAACAAATGAACAGAAGATCAGCATCGAAAAACATGATCTTGTTCAAAAAGCTTTCAGTGGAATACATATCATTGAACCAAAAATTTTTCCATTAATAACACAAACAGGCAAATTTTCTATTGTAGATACATATCTTGATCTCGTAAAATCAGAAATAATAAAAGGCTTTGATCACAGTAATTCAAAATTAATTGATGTTGGAAAACCCGAATCGTTAATTGAAGCCGAAAAATTATTCTCCTGAATTATCTTCTTATTAATTTTCATTTTATTTGCAAACTCCCTGGAAAGATCAATAATTTTACCATTCAATTTGCCGCAATGAAAAAGTGTTTAACATTCATCTTTCTTATACATTTCTTATTCTGTTTTTCCCAATCTTCAACAAAACAAGATCTGATTCAAAAAAGGGTTTTGCTTCCTAATGGCTGGTCGCTTACGCCTGTTGGCAATAGTTTGCAACTCGGCGATCTTCCATTAAACATTGCAGTCAGCTCTTCCAAAAAATATATTGCAGTTACTAATAACGGGCAAAGCACGCAATCACTTCAACTCATTGACCCCAAAAAGCAAATACGCCTCGATAGCATTGATATTCCAAAATCCTGGTTGGGATTGAAATTCAGTGAAGATGAAAAATTTTTATTCGCTTCCGGCGGAAATGATAATTGGATTGTAAAATATGCTATCATTAATAATAAACTTATTTTAAAAGACACCATAAAACTCGGCGAAAAATGGCCGGTAAAAATTTCTCCGGCGGGATTGGATATTGATGATGAAAAAAATCGGATGTATGTCGTCACTAAAGAAAATAATTCGTTGTACATAATTGATCTTCTTACAAAATCAGTAATTCAAAAATTTTCTCTTGGCGGCGAAGGATATACTTGTCTTCTTTCTAAAAATAAAAAAGAACTCTACATCACTTGCTGGGGCTGCAATAAACTTTTGATATTCGATACAGAACAGAAAAAATTCTCCGGTGAAATTTCTGTCGGCAGCAACCCAAACGATATCTGCCTGAGCAAAAACAATCATTATTTATTTGTTGCCAATGCAAATGACAATTCTGTTTCTGTAATTGATATTCAAAAAAGAAAAATTCTCGAGACATTAAACGCTGCATTATATCCAAACGCTCCTACAGGTTCAACAACAAATGCGCTTGCGTTAAATGAGAATGACAAAACATTGTATGTAGCTAATGCAGACAATAATTGTCTCGCCGTTTTTGACGTATCCATTCCCGGTAGTAGCAAATCGAAAGGTTTTATTCCTGTAGGTTGGTATCCAACTGCTGTAAAAGTTTTTGGCAAAAAAGTTTTTGTTGCAAATGGAAAAGGATTTTCTTCAATGGCAAATCCTTATGGACCAAACCCGGTTCAAAGAAATCAAAATGTGAATTATCAAAATGGCGATAAACAAAAACCAAAGGAAGTGCAGTACATCGCGGGTTTGTTCAAAGGAACATTAAGTATGTTCAATGAGCCTGATGAAAAAGAATTGGGAATATATTCCCGGTTGGTTTATAAAAATACGCCGTACACAAAATCAAAAGAATTACAAACACAGGGAGAAACGGGAAATCCAATACCAATGCGTGTTGGCGACAACTCGCCAATAAAATATGTGTTTTACATCATCAAAGAAAATCGCACATACGACCAGGTACTTGGTGACATCAAAGAAGGAAACGGAGACACGAGCCTCGTTTTATTTGGCGAGCATGTAACGCCAAATCAACATGCCATTGCAAAAGAATTTGTGCTGCTTGATAATTTTTATTGCGATGCAGAAGTGAGCGCTGACGGGCACAACTGGAGCATGGGTGGTTATGCGGATG
>DATHPY010000546.1:0-4239 GCA_035483315.1 Puia sp.
ACGAAATAATTGAAGAATATTTGAAGAAAGAATTATCGATTATCAATTATCAATTATCAATTGAAAAAGAACCTCTCGGCACTGGCGGCGCCATCCAACTCGCTTGCGAAAAAGCAACAGAAAAAAATGTTGCAGTTATTAATGGCGATACTTTTTTTAAAATAGATCTTCAAAAACTCTCAGCATTTCATCAGGAAAAAAATGCTGATTGCACACTCTGTTTAAAACCAATTCGGAATTTTGACCGTTATGGAGCAGTTGAATTAAATGAAAATAATTCAATCAAAAATTTTAGCGAAAAAAAATTTTATGAAAATGGATTGATTAACGGTGGTGTATATGCATTGAATGTTAAAAATTTTCTTGATAAATATCTACCCGAAAAATTTTCTTTTGAAAAAGATTATCTTGAAAAATTTTATACAACTGGAAAATTATTTGGGTTGATTCAAGACGAATATTTTATTGACATCGGCATTCCAGAAGATTATGAAAGAGCCCAGAAAGAAATGAAAAATGAATAATGAAAAATAAAGTTTCAATTACGAAGTTCGTCATTGCGAAGCCCATCGTGCAGGATTGTGTGTGAGCGTGGGCTGTGGCAATCTGATCTATAAATTGTCTTCTTGATTTTGATAGATCAGATTGCTTCAAAACATCTCTGCGCACAAAGCTATGCTGATTTTTTCGCAATGACGATGCGAGAAAAATAATAAGTGAATTATTATGTTAGACCTTAAATCAATCAACAAAAACTGGACGCTTTTTTTAGACCGCGACGGCGTTCTCAATTACGAAAAGCCTTTCGATTATATTTATACTTACGAAGAATTCAGTTTTTATGAAGGCGTTCCTGAAGCCGTAAAAATATTAACCGGAAAATTTGCAAGAATAATTCTTACATCAAACCAACGTGGCGTGGGTAAAGGTTTAATGACAGAACAGGACCTGATCGACATTCACAACAAAATGCTCCGCGACCTTGAAGCTGCCGGCGGGAAAATTGATAAAATATATTACAGTATTGGCGCAACAGACGATGACCCGATGCGGAAACCTCATCCCGGAATGGCTTTGCAGGCAAAAAAAGATTTTCCTCAAATTGATTTTTCTCAATCCATCATGGTTGGCAACAATATCAGCGATATGGATTTTGGACGCAGCGTTGGAATGTTTACCGTGTTTCTGAAAACTACGCATCCGGATCAGCCACTTCCCAATCCATCTATTGATCTATCTTTTGATTCTTTACCAGATTTTACAAAAGCTTTGCAGTAATAATAAAATTTTATGATTGTTCTTCCGTTGCAAGGCGGAGTTTAATCGTATTTTTGCATCTAAATTTTCTCAACATCTTATGTTTTTTTCTGTAAAAAGATTCGTTACTATTTCCGGACTCTCAATTTCAATCTTATCTGTACAACATAGTTTTGCCCAAAAATTTTCTTCCGCAGAAAAAAAAGACTTTAGAAAAAGAGAAGACTCGCTTAAAAATTTTGCCGACAATATCGTTTTTGCGCAAGAAGCTAACGAACGCTTTCATGCTGACAGCAGTTTTGTAAGAATGCTCGTGCGTACATTGAAACTGAAAAATTCTTTCAATTATCCATTCGATTCTTTACAAACTATTTCCCGACTTTATTCGCCGGACAGCGCCTTTCGCATTTTTACCTGGCAATTAAAAAAAGACGAATACAGTTTTTATCATCGTGGCGCAATTCAAATGAGGACTTCAGATGGCTCACTGAAATTATTTCCATTGCATGATGTCGCTCCTTTTAGTGACCGGCTTTTAGATACAATCCGCACTGCAAAAAATTGGATCGGCGTTATTTATTACCGCATCGTGCTAAAGACTTTTGCCGATAAAAAATATTACACCTTACTTGGCTACGATGATTACAGCAGCGCCAGCACCAGAAAATGGATGGAAGTAATGACGTTTGATGAAAATGGAGAACCTGTTTTTGGTGGAAAATATATTTCTTTCAAAGACGATACCACGAAGAAGCCCGTCCAGCTTAGGTTTAACATAGAATATAAAAAAGAAGCTGCGACAACTTTTAACTACGATTCTGAATTAGACATGATCTTATTTGATGACCTCGTTTCCGAAAATAATGAACCCACACACAAAGAAACTTATATTCCCGATGGAGATTTCCAGGCATTTAAATGGGAAAACGGACAGTGGGTTCATGTAGATAAAGTCTTTAATTATAAATTGAAAGACGGCGAATTTCCGAAGGAGAAAACAATTTATGATGACGCCGGCAAACCCGATGAGCAAAAACTCCAGGAGCAGTCAGATAAGAATCAGAAAAAACCTGCAAAAAAAGACGGGAGTAATTGATGAAAGTCTCTCACAGATTACGCAGATTTACACAGATTTTTATTTGTATTTATCTGTGCAAATCCGTGAAATCTGTGAGAAATAAATAACTTAAGGATAGAACGCCGATTGTTTATGATGCTTAAGATAAGTTAAGATCATCGTCGTTCATCATAAAGAAATCTTAACCAATCTGCGTTCTGTCTGTGAAATCTGCGTAATCTATGAGAAATAAATAACTCAGATGGTCTTCTCTTCACGCCACGACAACAACACCGAAAGTATATTCGAACTTTGTTTCTTTGCTCCTTTGCGTCTTTGCGTGAAATTCTTCTTACCAAATCAGCTTGCTAACAACTCCCTTGCGTTTTTGCCATCACAAAATAACAGATCAAGTATAGAAAGATTTGGAAAAAACCCGGTTCTGTCTTCAAACACCTGCCTGTATTTTACTGATTCAAACTCCTCGTAATTTTTGGGCAATATTTTGTTTCTCCAATCTTCAAAATCCTCATCATAATTTTTAAGAAATTCAGCAGTCAACGAATGAGTTTTTGGCATGTTCAGTTTATCAATACTCCATTCAAAACAAGCCAGGTTCCAGTCAAGCAAAAAAGTGAATTGTTTTGAATACAGTTGCTGCAGCTCATTTTTATAAAATTCAAACCAGGGCGATTTGTTATAACAGGACTCAATCGTTTTCCAATGATCTTTTTGCCAACGCTGCGTGCCCGAAATTTTTACATCCTTTATCAACGTCTTTTGATCCCTGCCATTTTGCAACGGAATGCTTAAAATAATTTTTCCATTGGCTCCGGCAATAACGCATCGATTGCGAAAACTCATTTTTTGGAAGGATTCATATTGTTCAAATTGTATATTCGTATAATCAAACGAATTTTTATAAAAGATAAGCGGTGAAAAATAATGAGATTCAATTATTAATTCCATTATTTCAAAATAATTAAACTTCCTAGACGATTGTAAAATAAACTTAACAACTGATGCCAAAGATGACCATTTTTTAATACAATTTTACATCTAATAATATGAGTCAGTAAACTTAAAATCAATTAAATATACCATTTTTAATTTTACTAATAAAAATGGCTGACTAAATTTAGATTGCAAGAAACTGAATTCAAAGAAATGATAAAGAAATTAGCATAGAAATCTGGTCAAATTTTTTTGAAAATTTTGCAGACGATTATTTTGAGAAATTTTAGGCAATGAATTTTCAGGATTGATTGAAAAGGGATTTCTTCTGCCCCACTTCTCATTGGAATGCTATTTTTAATTGATTGAAATTTAATTATGCATATTGACAACCGTTGACGAGTTTGATAATCGCATTCAAATGAAATATAAAGCCCTTCTATTCTTTTTTGCATCTATCGTGGCCCTCATTTTGCTTCCAACCGGATTTATAGGGCAAAAATTAGAACTTTCCTTCCGATTGAATTTTGTAATATCCTTTTTGTCTCTATCAAACTCCGTAGCTTCAATGATTGTTTCGTTCATTGATGCAAAGAAAAAAATAGGCAAGCGATATATTAATACTATAATTTTTTTAACAGGTATTCCGGGTGTATGTTTTGGAGGCCATTTCTTATTTACGTATTTTCTAATGTATTTATATGGTGCGAGCTTCTTCTCTTAATTCACAATCCCCAAGAACTCAAATATCTTATAAACAATTTCCTTCTGAGCGTCTACTAAACGACGATGATTTAGGTTGGAAGATTGAATAAAATTTACAAAAAAATAAGTGTTGTTTTTTGTTTCAACGTATCCGACAAACCAGCCAATGTATTTGTTTTGAGAAATTATTTTGTAAGAACCTCTCTTTCCAAAAACTTTATAACCTGCAGAATCTTTATCACGCATCATTTTTTTTACCAACTGGA
>DATHPY010000547.1:0-5036 GCA_035483315.1 Puia sp.
CTTGATAACAGTGATACTTCCGTAAAGGCTTCTCCGGGTTTATATTCGCTCGATGTTATGACTGGAAAAGTAATTTGGAAAACTGCAAGTCCGGATTGTGCAGGAAAACAAAATTGTATCGCAGGTAATTCTGCTGCTCCCGCAGTTGTTCCGGGAATTGTTTTTGCCGGTGGACTTGACGGACACATGCGCGCTTATTCAACAAGGGGTGGCGCAATTATCTGGGACTTTGATACAAAGAAAGAATATGAAACTGTAAATGGAATTAAAGGAAAGGGTGGAGCGATTGATGGACCAGCTCCCGCGATATCTGGCGGATTGTTATTTGTTAATTCCGGTTATGGTATGTTTGGACAGACGTCGGGAAATGTGCTTTTGTGTTTTGAAGCAGATAATAAAAAATAACTGAGAACAAACTCTGTAATTCTTTTTCGTTACACAAAAGTTAACATTGGATTACTAAATCATTAATTATTTTTACAACCTCATAAACAGTGTAAATATATTTTATACTGGGGCGATAGTTTCTACTGTCGCCTTTTTTATTAAGAATTATTATACACTTTGTACACTGGTTCCCGAATTGGAATTCCTTTTTCACTACAGATAAATTCAAGCACTTCGGCAAGTTGTTCCGGCTTTACCCAATTTTCGGGATTTACACCAGGCATATCTTTTCTGTTGACCGCTGTATCAATAGTGCTTGGCACAACAACTGATGCGACAATATTTTTCCCTTTATTTTCTTCGTTGATAAAATCTGCGAGTTTAAATAATAATGATTTGCTCAGCGCATAAGCAATCAAATCTTTTCCCTGGGCAGGATTTATTGCTGGTCTTGCACCGATAAAAACCAAACGACCATAACCGTTTTGCTGCATGTGCGCAAGAAGCGGTTTTGCTAAAAAATAAGCTGTTTCGAAATTTAGCGCAAATTGTTTTTGTATATCAGATCCAGCAGTTGCAGAAACATTTCCCATTGTAAAACCACCAACTAACATCAATGCTGCATCAATTTTAACGCGATCTGCAATAACGGATCTTACAAAATTTTCGGTTTCTGTTTCGTTGGTAAGATCAACAGGATGTCGTTCAAAATTTTTATTGTCTTTTGCAAAACCAAGATGATCGTCTTTTGCATCAACGGCAATCACTGAATATCCTTCATCAAGAAATTTTTTTACCGTTGCTGTTCCCAAATTTCCGTTAGCGCCGGTTACAATTACTGTTTTCATTTTATTTTATTTTTTTGCTACAGCATGAATGCTGGAGCTAGTCAAAGCAGCTCTCAACTTTTAATTTCGATCTATTTATCAATCATACGAATCAGGCAAATCAAAAAATCACAGTTCAGATATTCTATCCATTATCTTCAAATCCCGGATATAACGTCATTCCGCCATCTACGAATAAAGTAGTTCCGTTAATATAATCGGCATCGTCGCTTGCGAGAAAAACTGCGGCTTTGCCGATATCCTCGACAGTACCAATTCTTTTTTCAGGAATAAGCCGTAACAAATTTTGTAAATGCGCAGCAGTATCCCACGCGTCTTTATTAATTGGTGTTTCAATTGCTCCGGGCGCAATGGAATTAATGCGGATTTTTTTTGGTGCAAATTCCTGCGCAATTGTTTTCATCATCATCATAATGCCGCCTTTGCTCGCTGCATAATTTGCATGACCTGCCCACGGAATTACTTCGTGTACACTGCTCATACAAATAATTTTTCCGGCCGATTTACTTTTTGTTTCATCAATGCCTCTGCGCAAAAATTCTTTGATGGCTTCTCTTGCGCAAAGAAACTGCCCGGTAAGATTTACGGCAATCACAAAATTCCATTGCTCCAATGTCATTTCTGTAAATTTTGCGTCGCGTTGCAACCCGGCATTGTTCAGCAATATATCAACAGTCCCAAATTGCGAAACAATATCTGCAAACATTTTTATCACTTCATCTTCGTTGCTAACGTCGCATTGATAGCTGATCGCTTTTCCACCGGCAGCAGTAATATCTTGTACAACTGCATCTGCCATTGCTTTTGCGACGGGCACAGGATAATTTATAATAACAGTTGCGCCAGCTTTTGCCATTTCTTTTGCGCAACCTTCGCCGATGCCGCTGCTCGCGCCGGTAATAATGGCAACCTGGTTTTGTAATTTTTGTTCCATTTAATTTTATAAGGTTTTTGGTTCGGGATAAAGTTAGGATATTATGAGAAACCTGCGGTGAAGTAGTTGATTGTTGATAGTTGATAGTTTGAAGCGAAAATATTCAACAGACGTTCTAACGCTAATGTATAGTTGAAGATAGCAGGAGCACAGCTGAATAGAATTGTTTCGGTACAAGAGGCGACGCAAGAATGCTTAATAGTAATCCCAAACCCTGGTACAATAATCTCCAAAGAAAAATTGTAGATTTAAGGTGATAAATACCAAATCTAAATTTTCCTTTTATGACTTGCCAAAAAATATCTTTCGCTTCGATGTTGATTTTTTTCTTTTTAAATATTTGTCTTGCGCAGGATAATTTGCTAAGAAGTTTGCCGGAAGAACAAGGTGTTTCTTCTGCCGACATTATTAAATTTCTCGACGCTACAACAAAAAGCAAAACAGAATTTCACAGCTTTATACTTTTGCGCCATGGAAAAGTTATTGCAGAAGGATGGTGGAATCCATACACTCCTGAGTTAAGACATACTTTGTATTCATGCAGCAAAAGTTTTACAGCAACTGCAATTGGTTTTGCGCTGAACGAAAAACTTCTTTCGTTAAATGATAAAGTAGTTTCATTTTTTCCAAATGATTTACCTGATCCGGTTACCCCTTATCTCGCGGAGCTCACGGTAAAAGATGTGCTGATGATGTCTGACGGCATGGATCCCGATCCGAGTTTTACAGTTGCCGCGCGCGATAGCAATTGGATAAAAGGATTTCTTGCAACAACAATAAAAAACGAACCGGGCACAAAATTTTTGTACAATTCATTAGGCACGTACATGCTTTCTGCGATCATACAAAAAGTAACCGGACAAAAAACAATTGACTATTTGAAACCAAGATTATTTGATCCGCTCGGAATAAAAGGAATTGACTGGGAAACGGATACAAAAGGAATTAATACCGGTGGCTGGGGATTGCGGGTAAAAACTGCGGACATGGCGAAGTTTGCAGAATTATTTTTGCAAAAAGGAAATTGGAATGGTAAACAAATTTTGCCAGTATCGTGGGTAGAAGAAGCGAGCACGATGAAAATAATGCAAGATCCCAGCGCGCCGCAATCAAAAAAAGATTCCAGCGATTGGTTGCAGGGATATTGTTATCAAATGTGGCGTTGCAGAAATAATGCGTTTCGCGGCGATGGCGCTTACGGACAGTTTATGATCGTGATGCCGGATCAGGATGCTGCGCTTGCAATAACTGCGGAGACCGCAGATATGCAGGAAGAAATTAATTTGGTTTGGAAATATTTATTGCCGGCATTTAAAAATGGAAAATTGCCCGACGATAAAAATGGAGATAAGCAATTACATGAAATGATAAGCACGCTTGCGTTGCCGGTTCCTGCAAAAAATAAAGAAGAGATGCAATCATCAATAAATGGAAAAACGTTTGCGGTTGAATCAAACAAAATGCAAATACAGCAGATCGGTTTTGATTTTTCAAATGATGCGTGCAAAGTGAAATTGCAAACCGATAAAGGCAATTATCAATTTAATTTTGGCGATGGCAAATGGCAATTTGGCGAAACAAATATGCCAGGTCCTTCGCTGGTAGCTACATCAATCGAAAATTTCTCCATGCTCTATCCTGCAAAAGTTGCAGGTGCATATACATGGAAAGATGCGAACACGCTTCAACTTGTTTTGCGTTATATAGAAAGTCCGCATTCGGAAACTTTCACCTGTCATTTTGATGGAAATAAAATTACAATTGACGCGTCGAGAAGTTTTGACTTTGGAAGAAACACAATGGTGTTACATGGCGAAACGAAATAAATTTATTTTGTAACCGACGATGGAATTACTATTAAGCACCGTTGCGTCGCACTCTTGTACATTTGGTCCGGAAGTCGGCGAAGTCGGAAAGTCCGAAAAAATTTTAATCATCCGACTTTCGGTCTTTCTGACCTTGCTGACTTATATTCTATTCTCACTTCTCCTTGAATCCGAAAATAAATAATACAGTAACTACTGCAGCGAATAGCAATGGAACTATCCAGAATAATTGCCATTGATGAAGTGATGTTCCATGACTCATGATGCTGTTAAATATCCAGCCGGCGCCTAATGCACCTAATCCTTGTCCAACTCCATACGACACGAGAACGAAAAGCCCCTGCGCTTGCGCGCGAATTTCCGGCGTAGCTTTTTTATCAATATAAATTTGACTGGCGACGTAAACAAAATCGTAGCAACATCCGTGAATTAAAATGCCGATAATGATCATCCAGGTAACTGCATCTGGCGCGGCAAATGCAAATAATGCATACCGGAAAACCCAGGCAAGCATGCCCGTTAGTAACACCCATTTTAATCCGAATCGTGCAAAAAACCATGGAAGAATAAGCAGGAAAATTATTTCTGACATTTGCCCGAACGTCATTTTAAATCCCGGGTTAGCGATGCCCGCTTTTTGCAAAAAAACCGGAGCGTAAGGAAAATAAATTGCGAACGGCAAACTGATTAACAGAAGACTGATGATAAAAATAATAAAAGACTTTGATTTTAATTTTGCAAATGCATCAACCCCAATTATATCGCGGAAAGATATTTTTTTATTTGTGCCTGCCGGCGGAATATGCGGCAATGTAAAACTGTAAAATCCCATCAGCACGCCGCCGATGCCCGAAATACGCATAGGCATTGCCGTTGCATCGCCGTGCAAAAGTTTGCTCACGATAATTCCCGCGCTGATCCAACCAACTGTTCCGAATAATCTTATTACAGGAAATTGTTTTTCGCGGTTATCAAGAATATGAAATGCTGTTGCCGCGGAAAGATTTACGGTTGGCATGTAACAAAGCATGTGTAATAATA
>DATHPY010000548.1:0-2884 GCA_035483315.1 Puia sp.
CCATAGGTTGCAATTGCCTGGTAATTTCCAATTCCTGCATTGCCATTTACGCCGTAAGAAGAACGAAGTTTAAGCGTGTTGATAAGAGAAGAATTCAGCAAAAAATTTTCCTGGTCTATATTCCACGAACCGCCGACTGACCAAAAAGTTCCATACCTGTTGTCAATACCAAATCTTGACGAGCCGTCACGTCTCACACTTCCTGATAATACATATTTGTTATGATAGTTTATTACAGCAATTGCAAAAAGTGAAGTAAAAGAATAATTCGATTGCGCTTCCGATGCTGTTGATGGTGTACTTATGGAAGGCAACCGAAGTTCTGTAGTCATCGGAAGTCCGCTGCCATAAGCACTCAAAACATATTCCTGCGATCTTTGTGATTCGTAACCTCCTTTAAGATCAACATAAGAATTTGCATCGTGCCCAAAATACTTTTTATAATCTAAGGTATTTGTCCAAACCCAATTAAAAACGCGCGTGTAATTGCTGCCAAGATCTCCGCCTCTTGAAAATGCATCGCCAAAAAATGGATTGAAGTATTGCAATTCTTCCAGCGTTAAATAATCAATTCCGTATTTTGAATCGAATTTGAGATCAGGTAAAATTTTATACTCTCCGCTTATCGCTCCAATTCCTTTTAGATTATTTAAACTGCTTCTGTCGAATTTTGCAATGGCGAGCGGATTATATAACCCGTTAAAAAGATCAAACTCATTGCGATCATAAACAATCGTGTCGTGATCAATTGCAGGTTGTGAAGGAAGTAATTGCAAAGCGCCTAATATTGGATTTCTGAAATTTCCGCTTACAATTGGCGCATGCATTAAAGACTGACTGATATTTAAAGTTGCATTGAATAATAATTTATCATTCACCGTATGTTGAATGGTGAGTGCGCCGGAATATCTTTTAAAATCCGAAGCAATTACCGAAGCCTGCTGATTAAAATAACCGCCGGATAAATAAAACGTAGTTTTTTGATCGCCACCTGAAGCCGAAGCATTAAGTGATTGTTGCAAACCTTTTCGCTGCACCGTACTCAGCCAATCCGTATTAACTCCATTGTTTATACCAAGTGCGTCGGTTATTTGAGCAACATCATTTTGTGTTCCGCCTGCATTTAAAATTCCTTCTGATGTAAGATCAAAAAATTGCGTACGGTTCAAAGGTTTCCCTGCTTGCGGATTATAAGCTCTGGAATTTGTTCCGGTTTCCGCATCTATTCTGAATTGTGTTTTTCCTATTTTTCCTTTTTTTGTGGTGATAAGAATTACTCCGTTGGCAGCTCTCGATCCGTAAACTGATTCCGATGCCGCATCTTTTAAGACTGAAATATTTTCAATATCATTTGGATTTAACCCGGCTAATGCATTTGATGTTTGCGTGAGACTGCTGAAGTCGCCAGTGTTTACCGGAATTCCATCAACCACAAATAATGGAGATGCACTTGCACTGATGGAACCAATTCCTCTTATCACAATATCCTGCGCCGTTCCCGGTTGTCCGCTGCTTGCGATTGATTGCAAACCAGCGACTTTTCCCTGCAGCATCTGATCTACTGAAACCAGCGGAACATCTTCTAATTGTTTTGAGTCCACTTTTACAATCGAGCCGGTGACTTCTTTTTTATTTTGTGTGCCATAAGCAACTACAACCACTTCCTGCAATTTTTTGTCTGCGGTAGAAAGAGAAACAGAAATATTTTTTTTGTTGCCGATATTTATTTCTTCATTAGAAAAACCGACGTAAGAAAAAATTAATGTTTTTTCATTTGCAGGAAGCGTGATCTGAAAACTTCCGTTTGCAAGCGTTTGAGAAACTGTGTTGCTTCCCTTTACGCTTATTGTTACGCCTGCCAACGGAGTTCCATCTTTGGCATCTGTAACTTTTCCACTGATTACATTTTGTGAAAATGACGATGTGTAAATAAAAATAAAAACGACCGTGAGTAGAATAATATTTCTCATAAAGGCTGCAGTTTGAGTGTTGAGTCAATTAAGTTTATGAAGATTTCTGTTGTTGCCACAGAGGACAGACAAACACCGAAAATCATTACTCACTTCCGCGCTTCTGTGGCAACTTTTCAGTTACTTGATGACAACTAAATTGTTTAATTATTGATTTTTGAACAGCGCAAATTTTCTAAAGCGGGAAAAATCGTTGCTATAGCCGTAGTTTTTAATCGCGACTTGTTTTGCGTGTTATAAAATGATATTGCAATATTATTTTATAAAAATCCGGCTGAAGGATGATACATCAAAGACGAATTAAAAATGAATTTAATTTTTTTGAAATACAATTCGGTTATACATTACAGTTAGTTTGAGATCAGATATGGTTTTTTTCTTTTTAAATTTTTCCTGAATTTTAATTAAGCGTAAAAATTTACTTACTCGGTCAGATCTGTAAAGAAGAATCATCAACAAATAATCAAATTCTTCTTTTTTAAAAAAGCTAATTGTTACAGAAGGAAATTGGAAAAAGAAAAGCGATTTTTTGCTATAAATATTCACGGATTCATTTGCTGTTCCCAGGTTGAATTAATACCGCTTTGCATTTTTAAAATGCCTGTTGAGTAAATTCAGGAAACGACAAACCGGCAATGGGATTTATTATACGAAAATTTTCGGAGATGCTTTTTTATACATTTTTTTATCAATCAGTAAAACTTTTCAAAGCAAGTTTATTGATCACCTGCCGGTTCAGGCTCATAAATGTGAAACCTAAAAAATACGTCTTCAGGCATATAAAAGACGCATTGAAGTACAAACAAAAAAATTTCTTTTGGAAGAAATGTATTTTTATTTCCAATGTTGCAGAAGAATAAATGCGAGGTCGAATTACAATTTAATTTGATTGCATAATATAACTCTGAACATTT
>DATHPY010000549.1:0-2345 GCA_035483315.1 Puia sp.
GCCCCGCAAGTATTGGTTGATTGGGAATGCTGTTGTATGCATAATCTTTAAAGATCAGCTGACCACCAACAATTAAATAAGGTGCAGAGCCAAGAGAATATGTTGATGACAATCTTGCCCAGCCATAATATGTGTTGTTGCCGGCAATGAATTTCAATCCCAAATATTTATCCGAAACATTTAACCAATAACCTGCATGCCCGATAATGGAGTTACAATTACTGATTTCAGCGCCCTCCAATAAAATCTCGGCAGTGCTTGCCCACGGCGAATCCGGACCAATTGTGGCAGCACTGTCTGCATCCAATGCAAGCGCAGCATTTGATGCACTTGTCATGATTGCATTAGTTCCGCTTACGGGAATTACTGATAATTGAATGCGGAATCCAAATTTTTCTCCTTCTGCTCCACTTCTGCATTCCGAACTGAATAAAGATCTGTTGAATTCAAAATCAGTAATGCCATCATTATTTATATCAAGATTGAATGAGTCGATCGTTATCAATATTGCCGAATCTGGATTTACATCTGTATAAATAATTTGCGAACCCGTAGGATTTGTTGGGGGAGTTGGTTTTGTTGGATCCGGGTTTGTTGGTGTTGTTTGCTTCATACAACTGGCGCCGAAAATTAAAATAGAAATAAGAATAACGGTCATGCCTGAGTAATAAAAATTTGTTGGTGTTTTGGCAGGGTTCATATTTTTTTATTTCAACATTTATAATATTATCATTTCTGGGTTTAAATTTTTTTCTATTTAGTTTGTCCTGCAAGTATTTGTTGATTGGGAGTGTTGTTGTATGCGTAGTCTATAAGGGTCAATGATGCTGCGTAGACGCCATCCCGTAATCTTGCCCAGCCATAATAGGTACTGTCGTTTTTTATAAATTTCAATCCTAAATATTTATCCGCGCCGTAGAACCATGCGCCTTCACGGGTGTTGCATTCTGCAGGCGGTCCGTTTACTACTAAATAAAAAAGTTTATTAAGACTATCTGTAGTCCAGTTGGCATTTGAATCAATAACGGAAAGGCTGTCTAGCGGACGCGCGATATCCATAGACAATTCGTACATAATTGCATTATTACTTCCACCGGCAGGCTTTACACCCCCGGCATATTTAGTTCCGGCTGGCTGGTTGCGGCAGGGCGGCGCCGGGTATACTGTTTCTGTAAATACAAAATCTATAATACCATCATTATTCAAGTCGAGATCGTAGTGACGAAGCAAAGTTGAATCAAGTATAACAGAATCCGGATTTACATCTGTGTAAATAATTTGCGAATTTGCGGGATTGGTTGGAGGATTTGGTTTTGTTGGATCCGGGTTTGTTGGTGTTGTTTGCTTCACACAACTGCCACTGAAAATTAAAATAGAAATAAAAAGAATAATTATTCCTGAAAAAGAAAAGCTTGTTGGTGTTTTGGTAGGTTTCATAATTTTTGTTTCGATAATTAGCGTCTATTATTTTCTCTAAAAATATTTGTCGGTTTTTTTTCTGATCGGGAAACTGAAAACGATAAAGTATGTGATGGAAGGAAAAGATTTTTTTGAGACTTCATTTTTTTAAGTTTAAGGTTTAATATGGTTGAGTGCAATTTACGTTTCAGATCTCCCGGTCTTTTTTCATTTCGTTCAAACACATTAAGCAAATGGCACTAAACTGAAAAAATTCTGTCATCGCCGTTTATCGACGATAAACTGCATGTAGTTCAAAACAATTTCATTTTTTGCTGAATCAATTTGTTACATTTATACATAGAGCTAACCGCGTGAAAATTTATGACCTCATATTCTCCAGACAGGGTTCACACCGCCTTTGCAGGCATCTTATTTTCTGGCTTGTTTTTTTACTTTATTTTTTTTATGTTAACCTCATTCCTGCGACACCTGAAGATCTGTGGCATGGCAAAACTTACTGGAATGCATTTGAGCTTATGATTTATTTTCCGGTAAGCGTCATCTCTGTTTATACAGCCATTTATTTTTTATTGCCGCGTTATATAGTAAGAGAAAAATATTTTAGCCTGATGGTAGTAATCACCGGCCTCACGGTAATTTATTTTTCATTGGCGTGGCTACTTACAATGTTGCTTGCAAAACTCACCACCAATATTCCTTTTGAGCAATTGCCGGTTAGTTTTAAATGGTTTCAGCCAATTCGATATGGCATTGGTCTTCCGCTTACATCTGCGGTGCTGACCACGATAATCAAGTTGCTAAAAAACATGCACCTCGAACAAAAAGAAAATGAATTTTTGCAAAGGCAAAAAATCAATACAGATATGCAATTAATAAAAGCGCAATTTCAACCTGGCTTTCTTTATGATGCGCTTCAGCATATT
>DATHPY010000550.1:0-2651 GCA_035483315.1 Puia sp.
GAGCAGCCGCAGTCTGGTCTTTTGCACTTTGTAAAGCAATCACCGCGTGATCCAAAACCTGTTTGGCGACTGCATTATGTTCATTCAAATAAGTATACCGGTCTGCATCCTGCTGTGCCTGCTTTTGATTGCTCTCCGCAACTTTTACATTTGCTAAGGCAGCATCATAATTTGCCTGGTATAAACGGCGGTCTATCTCATATAATTTTTGTCCCTTCTTTACAGTAGTTCCTTCAGTAAAAAATATTCCGGTAATATAACCCTGCACTTCCGGGCGAATATCAACCTGGCTGAGCGCAACAGTTGTTGCCGGGTATTCATCATAATATAAAACCTTTTGAGATTTTACAGTATATAAATTGACCGGCACCGGCGGAGTTGGGGGCGTTTTCTTTTCCTGGCAGGAAAAAATAAAAACCAAAATAATTGATAATGGATAATTGATAATTGATAATTGGTATCTCATAATTTATAATTCATAACTTTTTGCTACATCCGCATCTAATATCTGATCACTCCCATCGCTTTTTGCAGATCTATTTTACTCGATAGCAGTTGAAAAAGCGCATTCACATACCCAATTTCCGATGATATTAAATTCGATTCTGCAGTGATCACATTGAGGTACGCAACAATTCCTTGAGAATATTGAAGCTGCACAATTCCATAAACACGTTTTGCTTTTTCTTCATTGTCTTTCATTATTTCATAATTATATAGGTTGCTTTTGTAATTAGCTAACGCTGATGTATAGTCTATATAGATCTGCGATTTCAAATTCACTTCATCCCAATCCAGCAATCGCTCCTGCAGTTGCGATTTATGAACATTTTCCAGGCGTGCAAAACCAGTGAACAGCGGCAGACTAACGGATAAGCCTATGTAAGAATATGGGTAAACATTTCCAAATAAATTGGGAAATGAGTAGCTCTCAAATTCAGGAGTGTAATTAAAAACAGCGGACACTGTCGGAAGAAAAGCATTCCTGTAATAAGACGTAACCTGGTGTTGCAAACTTTTTGCAGTTTGCAGTTGTTGAAATTCTATCCGCTTTTCAAATTGTAATTGCTCCGTTGTATCGAACGCAATATCTCTCATCATTTGCAGCGTGTCAAAAACTACATTGAATTGTTTTAGCGGCGGATATCCCATCACCTGTTTCAGCATCGCATATTGCGGAATGATGCTTTCCGTTTCCTGTTTCAATTGCGCTTTGGAATTGTTTAATGTAATACCTGCTTCATCGTAATCTGTTTCATCAACTGTTCCTGCAACGTATTGGTGATATGTGTCGCTCAGATTTTTATTCAATCGCGCCGTATCTTCTTTCAACACATCAATCTGTTCAAGAGTTTGAAGAAGATTATAAAAAGATTTGCTAACAACCGATACAAGAAAAATTTTAGTGCTGTCAGTGATCTGCTCTGCCTGGCGAACATATAAAGGCGCGCTTCTTGATGCATATAATAAAGTAGGATTAAAAATTGTTTGCGTAACCGTAAGTGCCGGAACAAAAGTATTTGTTACGCCTGTTTTTATTGCTTTTCCATTTGTTGAATCTGATATTGCAGATGGCAATTGCAGGTAATGCGTAAAATTTCCTGTAATATAAGCCTGCGGCAACCATCCTGCTAAACTTATTTTATTCGTGCTTCTTGTGATGTCTATATTAATTAACGATTGTTGCAAAAGGGGCTGATGCTTCAAAGCATAGTCAATGCATTGAGGAAGTGTCAGCGATTCGGTGCTATCGGAATTACTCTGCGAATAAGCGTCAACGGAAAAACTAAAAAAAATAATAGGGAGAAAAAAATTAAGAGTTGCATTAAATCTCTTTACAGCATTTTTCATGTATAAACTGTTTTGTATTCCTGTTTATGCTTTTCAATAAATATTTTACGCATCTCATAATCCGGAATTGAGTGTTTGCAAAAGCATTTGTATACTTAACAAATAGGCGGTGTTTTAGGTAGGCCAATCGTCCCCAATAGTCAGTGGAAAAGTGAAATTATATCATTTTAAGGAAAATGAAAAGCGTTTCTTATCAGTGGTATATAACTCGGCTGGTTGGGTGAAGGAGAAAAGGAAGATTATGTACCCAGTTTCGTGCTACTATTAAGCATCGTTGCGTCGCACTCGTGTACGGCAGTGCAGAGCTGAACTGTGGGTTTATTAATTGCAGGTTCCAACTTTTCCAAAGTTTTAAAACTTTGGAAAAGGTTCCCACCTAAGCTTCTATCCGAAATTTGGGATACTCAGTTCAGTCAGCGTCATTGCGAGCCTTGCGCAGCTTGGCGAAGCAATCTGCTTTATTAATAACAACATTTTCAAATTCAAAAATCAGATGGCTTCGTTCCTCGCCATGACCACAACCCGCAAATCAAATTTGAAAGACGCACTCGCGGACTAAAGTTCAATAGAAGCATTACTGCACAAGAGTGCGACCCAACGATGCTGAATGAAGAATAAATGCCGGTACCAAAAATATTTTTTTCCCTTCTAAAAAATAAACATCTTTGCACATCTTAACTGCACGAAATATGAAATGCTAATTCCGGCTTTGCTACTTGCAAAGCGCTTTCTCTATTAAGTTTGAGCTTTTCGCTCATCCTTCTTTTCATTTATTTTTATTAATCAGGATTTTTTTTAAA
>DATHPY010000551.1:0-4008 GCA_035483315.1 Puia sp.
GCGCGTCGGTTAGTAATATTTTTTTAATGCTGTCGAAAGATTTTTTGATACTCATTGGGGTCGCCATCATTGTTGCGTTCCCGTTATCGTGGTGGGCAATGAATAACTGGTTGCAGGGTTTTGCATACCGGGTCAATATCAGTGCGGTCATATTTATTGTTGCAGGCGCGTCAATTATTTTCATCACTTTATTAACCATCAGTTACCAGGCGATAAAAGCAGCGGTTGCAAATCCGGTAAGGAGTTTGAGAAGTGAGTAATTAATGTGATGATGTGCTGATGAGATAATGAGTTGGTAAATTGTGAATTTTAAAGCAGGCGAAATCAATTGAATCACAGAGACACAAAGACACAGGGGCGGCTCCGTATTTGTTTGTGCTCTCCGTGTCTTTGTGGTTCAAAAAAACTTGATAAATAACATCGTAAATAAAACAGCCATGATCAAAAATTATTTTCTTCTCGCGTTCAGGAAATTAAAGAAACAAAAAATATTTTCTTTAATAAATATTTTAGGATTAACTGTTGGCATTACCTGCTGCCTGATGATATTTCTTTTTATTGCTCATGAACTCAGTTATGATAATTTTCATAAGAACGGGAAAGATATTTATCGCGTGATGCGCGTTGGAAATTTGAATGGAACAGGCAAAGAAGAAGTTGCATATTTGTCGCCGGCTTATTCAACTGCGTTGCTGAATGATTACCCGGATGCCATTCAACAAGCGGTAAGAGTGATGCCGGATAACGATCTGATCACTTATAATAATATTGGCTTCAATGAAAAAAATATTTACCTGGTAGATGATAATTTTTTTCAGTTTTTCAATTTCCCTTTAGTAAAAGGGAACCCGGCTGATGTTTTAAAAGACCCTTTGAGTACCGTTCTTACAGAGACAACAGCAAAAAAATATTTTGGTAATGCAGACCCGATCGGAAAAGTTATTGAATGGAATAAAACAACGAAATTAAAAGTAACCGGCATCGCGAAAGATGTTCCTGCAAATTCTCATTTGTATTTTGACATGGTTGCGCCAATTTCTTATTATAAAAATGCGAGGTGGTTCAACCAGTTTCCTAATAACATGTTGTTTGTTTATGTGCAACTGAATCCTAACAGTGACCCAAAAAAATTAATCGCCCGTTTCCCGCAATTCATGGATAAATACCTTGGAGCTTTTTATAAATCAGAAGGTTTTTCAATGGACCTCACATTAGATCCATTGAAAGATATTTATTTTCAGAATTTACAATTCGATAATGTAAAGCATGGAAGTAAAAGTGTGGTTTATATTTTTATGTCCATTGCCATTTTAATTTTAATTATCGCCTGCATCAATTTTATGAATCTCGCAACAGCGCGGGCAGCTGATCGTTCCAAAGAAGTGGGATTGCGAAAAGTATTGGGCGCATTGCGAAAACAACTCATCGTACAATTTATTGGCGAAGCATTTTTGTTCGCAATAATTTCATCAATTCTTGCCCTTGGATTATTGCAATTGCTGATGCCTGTCTATACAAATTTATTAGGCTATACAATGCCTTCTTACTGGACTAACCCTTTGGTATATATTTTTATTGCCGGAGTAATTCTTGTCGTCGGTTTGCTTGCCGGAAGTTATCCTGCATTATTACTTTCTTCATTTTCTCCTATTGATTCATTAAAGGGGAAATTAAAAGTTGGCAAGCGCGGAGCATTTTTCAGGAAGACACTTGTTGTTTTTCAATTCAGTATTTCCGTATTGCTTATCATCAGCATCACCGTTATTTTAAAGCAGATGAATTATGTGCAAAATATTGATCTCGGATTTAATAAAGAACATGCGCTTATCATCAGGCTTGATAATAATGATATTTCCGAAAAGAAAATTCTTTTTAAACATCAATTAGAAAATGATCCTTCTGTGCTGAATGCATCATTAATGTCTGGTGAGCCCGGCGGGTTTCATGACGTTTATTCTTTTGAAGCCGAAGCAAAACCCAATGAGAAAACGATGTTCAGCACAGAATTTGCGGATTTCGAATTTGCAAAAACGCTCGGATTAAAAGTTATTGCCGGAAGAGATCTGTCACCGCAATATCAAACCGACTCGTTGCAGGGCGTTCTTATTAACAGAACAACAGCAGCAAAACTTGGCTACACGCCGCAGGAGGCTGTAGGTAAATGGATAAAAAACACGATGAGAGACAGTCTTCGCAGAAACATTGTTGGTGTTGTAGAAGATTTTCATTTTTCATCTTTGAAAGATCCCATTCAACCTTTTGTTATTTCTCCCAGTGATGACAGACGCCTTGCGTTGGTTCGTATAAAATCGGGCGATCTTCAGTCAACCCTTAACAGAATTAAAAATATTTATACAACCCTTGCTCCCGCTTATCCTTTTGAATATAGTTTCTTGGATGAACAATTTAATCAGCAGTACAAATCGGAAGTAAGACAACAATCCATCTTAACTATTTTTTCTACGATCGCCATTTTCATCGCGTGTCTCGGGTTATTCGGATTAGCATCTTACACCGCAATGAAAAAAACAAAAGAGATCGGCATAAGAAAAGTGCTCGGTTCTTCCGTGGAAAATATCGTCATCTTATTATCAAAAGATCTGCTTAAACCAGTTTTGCTCGGAACGATCATTGCAATTCCCGCCGGATATTATATTATGCAAAAATGGCTGCAGGGTTTTGCATATCGCGTAACAATTGAGTGGTGGCTATTTGCAATCGCCGCGCTTATTGCTGTGCTAATTGCATTGATAACCGTTAGTGCGCAGGCAGTAAAAGCTGCGTTGGCAAACCCGGTGAAGAGTTTGAGAACAGAGTAACGTGATAATGTGCAAATGTGATGATGTGATAACGAATGCAGAGAGTTATTCAAAAGATGAATTGGAAGATAAAATGTTTATTGAAGTTATAAAGCACCGTCCTTCTCCGCGAGGAGAAGGAAAGAGGATGAGGCGAAGTAATTGAAAATTGATAATTAAGAATGCTTCGACTAGCTCCGACCTTCAGGGCGGGAATAAAAGATCAAGATGAATTTCTATATTCCCCTTTAGGGAATGGGAGTTTTGTTCCCACCATTTGTAACATTATTCACCATCCTTGCGTCGCACTCTTGTACGGCAGTGATTCTATTGAGCTGTCGTCCGAACCTCGATTCTATCATTATTTGCCTGATCATCGTGAATAAATCATCAGTCGAATAAGAACAATCAGGTCAAAATCACAGTTCAGATAATTTCCCAAAAAAACTTTATCCTACACGCAACATTTTTATTATGTCTGCCGACCTTATTGCCACGCAATAAGTCTAAAACAAACTGTATGATCAAAAACTTCTTCAAAATAGCGCTCAGAAACCTCTGGCGCAGCAAAGGTTTTTCCGCAATTAACATTTTCGGCTTGGCAATTGGTATGGCAAGCGCCATTCTTATTTTATTGTGGATACAAAATGAAATGAGTTTTGATCTGTTTCACAAAAACAAAAACGTTTTATACGAAGCGTATGACCGTGAAATATTTGACGCAGATCTTCATTGCTGGAATACAACACCAAAAATATTAGGACCAACTTTAAAACAAGATTATCCCGGAATTGAAAATACAACTCGCGTAAACTGGGGAAATAATTTTCTGTTTACACTTGGAGAAAAACATCTTACTGCTCAAGGCACCTGCGTTGATCCGGCATTTTTGACTATGTTCAGTTTTCCACTGGTAAAAGGAAATGTAAATTCTGCCCTGAGTGATATTTATTCCATAACGCTTACAGAATCTTTTGCGAAAAGATTATTCGGTAACGAAGACCCGATGGGAAAAACTATCAAGCTTGATAACGCCGACAATTTCACTGTAAAAGCCATAATGAAAGATCTGCCTAACAACACACGTTTCAAATTTGATTATTTGTTGCCATGGGCCTATATGGATAAAAGAGGATGGAGCGACAGTAACTGGGATAACAATTCCACGCAAACTTTTGTACAGCTAAAACAAAATGCATCAATCACCGAT
>DATHPY010000552.1:0-6527 GCA_035483315.1 Puia sp.
AGGATACAGTATTGCGCAAAATGGTTTATCATTTATCGGAGACATGAAAAAAGGAGAATTTGATTTACATACGACCTATTTTAATTCGCTCAAAGCAGTGAGCCCAACTATTGCCAAATATTCCAGGATCAATGATATTATTTCATACCAGCATGCGATCATGGAAAATTTCAAAAAGATTTTGCAGGCAAAGAACATAAGTCAGTCAGAAATAAATTATATGAATGTTGTTTATAACAATATGAGTAGTGATTGCAATAAATCTCTCGATGAATTAATTGATGTCGTTACGGATGACATCTACACAATGAAAGATGATCAACGTATCAAAAGAATTGATGCGATCTATTGTGACATGAAAGATAAATACGCATTCACGCAAAGTTTTACTTCCGAAGCTTTATTACTTTCTGCCGAACGACAAAACGCAACACATGATATTAATGAATCACTGATCAATAAAGGAATAAAATAAATTTTATGAATATGAAATGTTTGCTGTTTGTAGTTTTTTTTGGTTTTGGAATTAACGAGTCCAAAGCGCAAACTTTTGAGATCGAGCAACTGATCCTCGACTATCAAAAACTTACGGAATTGAAAAATATTTTAACGGAAATGAAAACCGGATATCAGATCTTGAGCACCGGCTATGAAACCATTAGAAGTATATCAGAAGGCAATTTCAATCTGCATAATGCTTTCTTAAGCGCGTTGCTCGCCATTAATCCCGCAGTAAAAAATTATAAGCGAGTGCAGGACATCATCAAATACCAGGCAAGTATTGTTTCAGAATATAAATCTGCATTTTCCAGGTTTAAACAGGATAAACATTTTGCCCCTGACGAAATTTCTTATCTCGGAATCGTATACGGAAATCTTTTTAATCAGAGCTTAAATGACATAATCAACCTCACAAATATTCTTACAGCAAATAAAATGCGCATGAGTGACGATGAAAGGCTTCACGCCATTGATGGAATTTATTCCACGTCAAAAGAGCAACTGATGTTTTTAAGAACCTTTAATAATTCGACAACGTTACTTGCCATTGACCGGGCGACTGAAGAAAATGATGCCGCCAGTGCAATGAAATTGTATGGACTGGAATGATTCAAAATAAAATCTGTATATGAAAACGGGAAATGCAAAATATATAACGGTGATGGGTATCTTATTTTTATTACCCAACCTGATCTTCGCTCAGTCTGGCATTGCCGGCGACCTGAAAGGTCTGCAAGGTGAGCTGGACAATATCTATAATCAAATGTTGCCTTTGTGTTCCAGTTTGATTGGAGTTGGCAGAGGTCTTGCCGGCTTTGCGGCGACCTGGTACATTGCCTTCCGGGTATGGAAACATATCGCCAATGCAGAACCGATTGACTTTTATCCGCTGTTCCGCCCTTTTGTTATCGGATTTTGTGTCTTGATATTTCCTGCAGTCATTTCTTTACTCAATGGGATTTTGCAGCCAACTGTCACTGCCACTAATTCTATGGTCAGTGATTCTGATGCAGCTATCGCGCAATTGCTTAAACAAAAACAACAGGCTGTTCAAAATTCAGATTTCTATAAAATGTATGTTGGTCCGGATGGAAATGGTGACCGTGAAAAATGGTATGAGTATACCCATCCCGATGATCCTACGGGAGCAAATGAAGGCATGTTTGAAACTGTGGGTAATGATATCAAATTTGCGATGGCCAAGATGAGTTACAATTTTCGCAATGCCATTAAAGAATGGATGAGCGAAGTGCTTCAAGTTCTTTTTGAGGCTGCCGCACTTTGTATCAATACGATCAGAACATTTTATTTGATCGTTCTGGCAATACTCGGGCCACTCGTTTTTGGAATTTCTGTTTTTGATGGACTCCATCACACGCTTCGCGCCTGGATCGCGCGGTACATCAATATTTTTCTCTGGCTTCCGGTAGCCAATATTTTTGGAAGCATCATCGGAAAGATCCAGCAAAACATGTTGCAACTTGACATTAATCAAATTCAGGCAAATGGTGATACCTTTTTCAGTTCTACGGATACCGCTTATTTGATTTTTTTGATCATTGGCATCATTGGATATTTTACTGTTCCAAGTGTAGCCAACTATATTATTCATGCAGGTGGCGGCAATACTTTACTGTACAAGACCTCAAATATTTTCAGTTCGACAGCAAGCTCTGCGGTTTCCGGAGCAACATCTGTTATAAGAACAGGCGCTTCTTCAATCGCCGAATCGAGATCAAAAAGCTATGAATCTGGTCCGGGTTATTTTGGAAAAACGGAAAGTCATTCTTCAGAGGGTTCAAAAAATTCGGAAGGTTTTATGGCGCAAAAATTAAGGGGCAAAAATCATAACTCTTAAAATTTTTACATACTCATGTTTACACAAGCAAAAAATATTGACACCGCCTTCAGCCACATTAAAACGTTTTCAATCGTGCTCATAATCTGTACCCTTTGCATTTGTAGTTTTGCGCTTTATGAAAATCACGCTGTGATCGCTGAATCGCAGGAAAGAATTTTCATCCTCGCAAATGGAAAAGCGCTTGAAGCTTATGGCGCAGACCGTAAAGACAATATTCCGGTAGAAGTGCGTGATCATATTTCTATGTTCCATCATTATTTTTTTACACTTGATCCCGACGAAAAAGTGATTACAGCAAATATCTCCAAAGCTCTTTATCTCGCCGATGGATCGGCTAAAAGACAATATGAAAATTTAAAAGAAAGCGGTTATTATACGAACCTGATCAGCGGAAACATATCTCAAAAAATTTTTATTGACAGTATCGTAGTCGACATTAATTCTTATCCATTTTATTTCCGGTGCCTGGCAACAGAAAAGTTGATTCGCACCACTTCGGTCGTAACGCGCAGTTTGATCACTGAAGGTTACTTGCGTAATACAGAAAGATCGGATAATAATTCACATGGTTTTTTAATTGAGCGTTGGGAAATTATTGAAAATAAAGATTTAAAAACAGAAAACAGGTAAACATGACAATGAAAAATAATTATATAGAAAAACTGTCTGGGAGATTCAGGAACCATCAACATTCAATTGCTGATAAAATACATGAACGTACGAAACACTTTTCCGTGCGCAAAAAGAAAATCATACTGATTCTTTTTTGTGCGCTTTTCAGCACAGTGAGCGCCTACACAATTTTCGATACGCTGACTAAAAAATTCCCGAACGGTGATTTCAATATTAACCGGATTAGCATTCCCCATAACATCGGAAGGAATTTTCAACAGCCTTTTGGCAATATTGATTCAGGGACCTTCAACCGTGTAGAACATTTTAGATTTTATCTCGACTCACTGAAAACGGCCAATGCCTCCAGTTTCGAATCAATCATTAACATCAGACCGAATTTGATAGATAGTATCCTTGCTTTTGAAAAAATTTACCAATCACAACTAAAAAAGTAATACAATGAAAATAAAAAATCGGCAGCTGAAATTTTTAAGACAAAGGAAATTTGTAACTGTAATCCCCATTATCGTACTCCCTTTTATCATCATTCTTTTTATTTTACTCGGCGGAGGAAAAACCAAAAGTGATCCTGGAATTATTAATCAGCAATCAGGGTTTAATACAAAACTCCCGGATGCTCATTTTAAAAAGGGAAAAGAAAAAGACAAGCTGGCAATCTATGAAGACATGAATAAGGATTCTGCAAAACTCGCTGCCCAAATAAAAAATGATCCATATTACAAATTGGAAATGCATGGTGAGGATACAATAAAAAATAATACTATGCAATTGCAGAATATTTTGCAACATTCTGCATCAAAATACAACCAACCTGGCTTTTCGAACCTGCAAACATCAACCTCCAACATTGCAGTCGATTCCAATGAACAAAAAATGTCTAAAAAAATTGAACAATTAAAAAAAGCGCTGAATGAAAAAAGTTCTCAAAACGCAGGATATTCTTCAATTTACAATGATGCCAATAATTCCGGAGAAGTAAGCAAACTGCAAAATGTAATGCAAATGATCAATGCAAAAAATAATGATCATGATCCTGAAGTCAGTGATTTAAATAACATGCTTGACAAAGTGATGATGATTCAGCATCCTGAAAAAATGCAGGATAGTATGAGAAAACTTTCTGAAAAAAATAAAACGAAAACCTTTGTAGTTTCAATTTTTCCGGAGGAAAATAATATAACGCTCCTTGACAGTCAAATAAATAATTCTATATCACAAAAAATATTTTACGGGTTAGCCGAAGAAGGGGATGGCGGAGAAAAACAAAAGCAAAATGCCATCGAAGCCACCATACCTGAATCGCAAACGATTGTTTCCGGCGCAACAATAAAACTCAGGCTGCTCAATGACATATTTATAAACGGGATTAGAATTTCGAAAAATGAATTTGTGTACGGAACATCTTCTCTTAGTAATGAAAGATTAAAAATTACCATTAGTTCACTGCGCTCTCAAAATAATCTTCTTCCTGTTTCTCTTGAAGTTTATGACATGGATGGAATGGCCGGAATATCGATACCAGGTAGCATCAACCGGGATGTAAGTAAACAATCCGCAGACGAGGCCATCAGTTCGATTGGTCTTAACACATTTGATCCATCCGTAGGTGCGCAAGCTGCCGGCGCAGGCATCCAGGCAGCAAAGACGCTGGCAAGTAAAAAAATAAAACTCATCCGGGTTACCATTCGTTCGGGATACAAAGTCTTATTAAAGGATAACAATCAAAAAACTTCATCGTAAATCTTTTTAAATAAAATCTACTTAAATATTCAAAAACTACTTTATGAAAATGTTTATGCTATTTAATTTCCTCGTTGCATTTTGGTTCAATTCGTTTTCTCAGTCATCTATTGCGTCTTTTCCAATATCAATCTGCTGCAATAAAACGACCAATATTATTTTCCCTTATGCAATCGCCGGTGTTGATCGTGGATCAGAAAATGTGCTCGCGCAAAAAGCTAAAGGGACAGAAAATATTTTGCAATTAAAAGCCGCTAAGGAAAATTTCCAATCGACCAATTTATCTGTTATTACCAGTAGTGGAAAGTTATATTCGTTTGAAATTATTTATTCAAGCAACCCTCCGGCACTAAATTTTTCTTTTGCTAATGATTCAATAAAAAATGATGTCCAATTTTCTGATAAAAAAATAAACGATGCTGAACTAAACAGTGATGCGTTAATTATCCGGCAACAAAAACATTTTCTGCATCAACAGGTATTTGCAGAAGGAATGAAACTTAGCCTGCACGGAATATATTTAAAAGCCGGCACGCTTTGGTTTTTGTTTGAAGCAGAGAATCATTCATTTCTTGATTACCATCCGGATTACCTGCATTGTTATATCGAGGATAAAAGGAAAGCGGCGCGTACCGCAGTTCAACAGGTGGAGATTCCATTCTTATATCCTCCTTTAGCGGTGCAAACATGTGCTGGTAAAAAAAGAGAACAATTTGTTCTTGCGTTTTCTCCTTTTACATTTTCAGGCGATAAGAAATTGGTGATTCAGATGAGTGAAAAAAATGGTGGCAGATTTCTTTCGCTCTCCACAGGTCATAAAACTATTTTGAAAGCAAGATTCATTCAAAAGCAATAAAGAGACAATGGGAAAAAATTATGTGCTTGGTGAAGATGCGCAACAAAAAATTGAGATGAATCTTGCGATGGGAAAAAACTGGATAACCTATAACAGTGATGTTTATTTTTTAGAAGCCGAGCACATTGACCTTTTTGCTAAAAAGATTGACGCCATAATTCATGCATCTCTGGAAAATTTAGCTGAACAGGAGTACAAAATATTTTACGCTTCGTCGTTAGCAGAGGTTTATAAAAGACTTCCCTATGAAATTCAACTTAAACAGATTTCATCACTTCAAAAACATAATATCATGAACGAGCAAAATTTCGAATACTTAAAAGAAAATCTCAAAAACATGGGGTTCGGTGACAAATTGAATAAGGACCTGGAGATTAATGTCCGAGCTGGTATCCAGGATTTTCAACTACCGACGGAAGCAAATTTCAACGGCCAAAAGATGGAAGCTTTATTGTCTTTCAGAAAAGGGGAGCAAAATGAAATGTATTTTTTTAATAAGTATACAGCGGCATTAATAAAAGATGGAGAAGCCGATCTCGCAAAATCACAAATTTTCTATTTGAACAAGGGATATGGAGTAACCTTCAAAGAAGCGTTCAACCTTCTTGAAGGTCGTGCCGTAAATAAAGACCTTACCGACAGTAAAAACAATAAATATAATGCGTGGCTGCAAATTGATTTTTCAAATAAAGACAAAAACGGAAATAATGAAATGAGGCAATACCACCAGAATTATGGTTTTGACATTGAAAAGGCCTTGAATAAACAACCGATCAGGGAATTGGAAAATGCAGACGACCGCAAGTTACTGGTGAGTTCTTTAAAAAAAGGAAACATTCAGCAGGTGAATTTTGAAATGGACAGCATCCGGTCTAAAATGTTCATTGAAGCAAATCCGAAAATGAGAACACTTAACGTATATAATTCAGAAAA
>DATHPY010000553.1:0-4444 GCA_035483315.1 Puia sp.
CAGTTGTGTCAATTTTAAAAATTCTTTTATCTCCCGAAATAAGATTTACAATATGATTTTTCAACGGTTCATTTTTTCTGTCTACAATTTTTCCTTTGATGTCTAAAAGATTACTGTCATCATAATGAGCCGGAGAACTCATAGTTAAATTGTTATCGCCATATCGCCATTCGGGATAAAGATTTTTTTGCGTGAGCATGATGAGATCAATTTCTGCCGGAGAAAATAGTTTCTGCTGTGCGCCACCGCTGGCAGCCTCAAATAACTGCGTGTCGTCGCTGAAAACATCTGGAATATCACCGGCAAACCTGTTATCAGCAACAGAAACTGTAAATAGTGCAGCCATTGGATGATGATCAACAGGTGGAGCGCTGATATTTAGTTTAACTTTTTCTCTTGGTTCATAAACAGGTTTATCAGCAGATGCAATTATGTGATTACTATCGCCATTAGTATTGATATAAATATTTCGCTGACTGACAATTTGGTTCTCCTCATCAAATAAAAATAATGTTGCTCTGCCTTTTGGGAAATTATTTTTTGGAATATTTACATCATACATATCTGTGCCGGTTGCAGCGAAGCATAAACCATCGCGGCTTATCCCTAAAATATAAGTTGTTTTATTTTTTTTGTAGAGGGAATCGCCTAATGAAACGCGTATGTGAAATGTTTGATCATTCTGATCAATCAATGAAAGCTGGCTACTGAATTGATTAATGCGTGGAAGCGGATAGGTAAGCTCCTTATTATTTTTCCATTTGATATGCGCAAAATATTTTCGCGGGCTGAATGCATCAAAACTAAATCTTCCTCTCCCTGGTAAACTTGTAGTAAACCTGGTAACTGTATCGTCGCGCGAGTCTATTATGTATCCCGAAACATCCAACAACTTTCCATTTGCATTCGAACAAAGAAATGCGATGTTAGCTGTTGTGCCAGAAATGATGGAACCACCTTCAGGAAAAAATGTAAGCTGTGGCGCACTTGAATCTTCTACGTTATTTGTTTTTTCGACTTGAGCAGATAATGAGCGAGGATCGCTTTTACTGGCATTTAAAATATAAACAGGTTTTACAAAAATGCTGTTGATGTCATTTTTCAACATATCATTTGTGTAAGCTCTTAACCAGTAATAGCCTTCTTTGAGGGATTCAGGTAATGAAATTTTTCCATCAGTTTTTTGTTCTTCCAGATTAAATAATAACTGGCTTATTACAGTATCCCTGTCATCAACGAGATCAACAAATAAATTTTTGCTCTTATGAATTATTTTGCCGGAAAGCGAATTAAGACACCATGCTTTAAACCAGATATTTTCTCCCGACGCAAAAAACATTTTGTCAGTCAATACTATTATTTTTTCTTTATCAGCTGTACGTATGTATTTTATGAATTGCGCAGCTAATGCATCAATGCCGCCTTTTTGTTCATTTTGTCCGATGGCATTAAAGCAAAAGAGAATAACAAAACCTAATAGAATTTTTTTTGAGATATTCATATAGCAGTTGTTAAGGTTTGAAATGAGTGTAAACAGCCAATGGCAATCGTAAATAATCTACATTTAAAGTTAGCCAAAATTTAGGCAAAAAAATACCACGCTTTGCTGCGTGGTATTTAAATTGAACCCAACTATTTTGAATCTTAATTACTTTTTTTCTTTTGAGGTTTTGGAGCCCAGATTGCCAGCATTCTTTTGCCTTCCATTTTTGGTAAGCCTTCTAAAACTCCGGTTTCTGTTAATCGCTCCGCAAATTTTAATAATAATAATTCTCCTCTTTCTTTAAATTGTATTGCACGTCCTTTGAATTGAACGTATGCTTTTACTTTATTGCCATCTTTTAAAAACTTCTCTGCGTGCTTTGCTTTGAAATCAAAATCGTGATCATCTGTATTTGGAGTGAAGCGAATTTCTTTTACTTCTGAAGCTTTGCTCTTCGCCTTCATCTCTTTTTCTTTCTTCTTTTTTTCGTAAAGAAACTTATTGTAGTCAATGATTTTGCAAACAGGTGGATCTGCGTTGGGAGAAATTTCTACCAGGTCAAGCTCCTGCGCCTGCGCCATTTTCAGCGCTTCCTGCAAAGAATAAACGCCAACTTCAATGTTGTCGCCAACTAACCGCACCTGCGGCGCCCTGATTAAATGATTGATACGATGTTCTGCCTGTTGTTCTTTTCTAAAACGCGGATTGAAATTACCCCGTGGTGGTCTTGGTGGAAATGCCATTCAAATTTTTTAAGTGAAGCTTCATCCCTAAGTGAAGCTATTTTTTTATTTATATATCCTTTTAGGGAAGGATATTATATTCTTTGTTTGATCTTTTTATAAAATTTATTTTTCATAATGCCCACGAAGCGAAAAGACATAAACTTTATTTTCTTCCACTTCATAAATTATTTTGTGCTCTTTATTAATACGTCGTGACCATTTCCCTGCATGATGATATTTTAGCGCCTCAGGTTTTCCAATGCCATCAAAAGGCGTGGTCTCAATTTCTTTAATAATTTGTGTAATTCTTTTCTGAATAATTTTGTTACCTGATTTTTTTCAATATCTCAAATCGTTCAAAGCTTGCTGAAGATAAATTATTTCCACAAATCTTCTGTTTTGATGGCTTTAAATTTTTTAGCTTTTTTATCTTCTTCAGCACGCTTCATTTTTATTTCAAATTTTGCATTATAGGGTGTTTCGGCCCTTTTTTTTGCAAGAGGCATTTTAAAAGCTTTGGCTAAGCTTTCAAAAACTTCCAACTGTTCTTTATTTTTTGGTTTGATCACTAAAACTTCCATATAAATATTTCTTTAATTCTTTCAATCTAATTAAGCGCGTTCTTTAATTTCTTTTGAGATCTCTGATATAAACTCGTCTACATTTTTCACGCCCAGATCTCCTTTTCCCTGTCTTCTTATCGCAACTTTGTTTTCGTTCATTTCTTTTTCTCCAACAACTAACATAAACGGAACTTTAGCCAATTCAGTATCTCTTATTTTCTTGCCTATCTTTTCATTCCTGTCATCAACCTCTGCGCGAATATCCGCATTTTTGAGAGATTGTAAAACAGTTTGTGCATAATCTGTAAACTTATCGCTAATTGGTAAAATTTTGACCTGCAACGGCGAAAGCCAAACCGGGAATTTGCCGGCATAATGCTCAAGCAAAAAACCGATAAAACGTTCATGAGTTCCCAATGGTGCGCGATGGATGATCAATGGAGTTTCCGGATGATTTTCTTTATTGGTGAACTCTAATTTAAATCTTCTGCCCTGAGCAAAATCAACCTGGTTTGTTGCCAATGTAAATTCGCGACCGATCGCGCTCCATATCTGCACATCAATTTTTGGACCGTAAAAAGCCGCTTCATCTTCTACTTCAACATAAGGCGTGTTTGTTCTTTTCAATACATCGCGAACGAGCTCTTCTGTTTCTTTCCACAACTCCGGTTCGTTCACATATTTTTTTCCAAGTTTCGAAGGTTCGTGCAAACTTAACCTCATCACGAATTTATCTATACCAAAAATTTTAAAATATTTCAAATACATTTCGTTCACAGCTCTGAACTCTTCATAAAATTGTTCTTTGCTGCAATAAATGTGGGCATCGTTCATGTGCAAACAACGCACGCGCATCAAACCAAATAATTCGCCGCTTTGTTCATAACGGTAACATGTACCGTATTCCGCTAAACGCAATGGCAGGTCTTTATAACTTTTGGGTTCCGCTGCAAATATTTTATGATGATGCGGACAGTTCATCGCTTTCAAATAATATTTCGTTCCATCCAATTCCATTGGCGGATACATACTTTCCTGGTAATACGGCAAATGTCCGCTAGTGAGATAAAGACTTTCTTTCGCTATGTGGGGAGTAACGACGCGTTTATATCCGGCTGCATATTCTGTTTCTTTGGCGAGCTTTTCGAGCTCTTCAATTATTATAGTTCCGTTCGGCAGCCACAAAGCAAGTCCGGGACCAACATCATCATCCATTGTAAATATTCCCAACTCTTTTCCCAGTTTGCGATGATCTCTTTTTTTTGCTTCTTCAAGCATATTGAGATATTCATCCAATTCTTTTTGAGAAGGAAAACTTACACCGTAAATCCTGGTTAACTGTTTATTTTTTTCATCACCTTTCCAATACGCACCCGCAATATTGGTAAGCTTCAGCGCTTTGATAAAACTTGTATTGGGAATGTGCGGACCACGACAGAGATCAGTAAAATTTCCTTGAGTATAAAAAGTTATTTCACCGTCGTTGAGGTTTTGCAATAGGTCTAATTTGTATTCATCCCCTTTATCCGTAAAATATTTTACAGCATCAGCTTTTGAAATTTCTTTTCGTTGATAAACTTCATTTTGTTTGGCGAGCTCAGCCATCTTCACTTCGAGTTTGCGCAAATCTTCTTCGGTGATTTGCTTTCCGCCCAAATCTATATCGTAATAAA
>DATHPY010000554.1:0-2930 GCA_035483315.1 Puia sp.
AGGTAGAATTGCAGGTGGAATTGCGGTTGGCGCATCATCTGTTGTTGGGCCAATGTACATCGCAGAAATTTCACCCGCTGAAAAACGCGGAAGATTGGTTGCCTCTTTTCAATTGAATATTGTTATCGGAATTCTTTTTGCGTTTTTATCAAATTATTTTATGGTTGGAATTGGCGAAAACGCGTGGCGTTTAATGCTCGGTGTACAAGCGATACCAGCTTTAATATTTCTCTTTCTACTTCAGCAAATTCCTGAAAGCCCACGGTGGCTTGCCTTGGAAGGGAGAGAAGATGAGGCAAAAATTATTCTTGCAAAACTTGGAGAATCTAATATCAGTGCTGCAATTTCTGCGATTCATAATTCGGTCGTCGGGGGAATAAAAGAGTGTCTTTTTACTTCAAAATATATCAAGCCAATAATATTTGCAGTGTTGCTCGCAATGTTCAATCAACTATCCGGCATTAATGCAATTATATATTATGCGAACAGAATTTTCGAAATGGCCGGCGTGCCTGCGGGTGCAATCGCATTTCAACAATCTATTTATATTGGCGTAGCAAACGTTGTATTTACAATTTTAGCAATGACTTTGATAGATAGATTTGGGAGAAAAACATTGTTGCTGATTGGCTGTGCAGGAATGGTTGTTTTTTTAGGATTAACTGCTTACGTTTTTGGCAGTGGAGTTTCGGGGTATTTGGTTAAGTGGTTGCTTGTTGGTTTCATTGCTTTTTTTGCGTTTTCACAAGGAGCTGTTATTTGGGTTTTTATTTCAGAGATTTTTCCAAATAGTGTTCGCTCACAAGGACAAGCTCTTGGTAGTTCAACGCACTGGACGATGGACGCAATAATCACGTGGCTTTTCCCGATAATTGTTGGAGAAAGTGTGAAAAGTGGATATAATTCAGGAGGATTTTATTCGTTCATTTTTTTTACGATAATGATGGCGCTTTGCTTTTTATTTGTATGGCGCATGTTACCCGAAACTAAAGGTAAAACACTTGAGAGTATTCAAAAAGAATTAGGCATTGAATAAGATTTCTTCATTGGGGTTGACAATTAATTTTCTATATTTATAATACTGAACGATCGCCTGCCAAACTTATTTCCAAAATTTATTTTAATGCAAACCACGGAGTTGCTCAATACGTATTATGTAGATTCCGGTACATGGGATGAGATGTACAAGGATACTTCTGTGCGTGAGCAATACCAGGGCGTAGTGCAATTTATGCAGCAACTTGATGTTGATGAATTGAACCGGAAAGAAGAATTGGCGAAGCGATTATTCATGAGCCAGGGAATAACTTTTACCGTGTACAGCAGCGGCGAAGGAATTGAAAAAATTTTTCCGTTTGATATTATTCCGCGCATTATCACAGCTGCTGAATGGAAATATATTGAAGAGGGAATCAAGCAACGACTCAAAGCACTCAATCTTTTTTTAAAAGATGTTTATAATGAACAATTCATTTTAAAAGATGGAGTGGTCCCGGTTGAAATGATCTACAGTTGTCCGCATTATTTACGCGAGATGCACAACTTTCCTGTTCCGCATGATATTTATGTTCACATTGCCGGAATTGATCTGATAAGAAATAACGACGGCTCATTTTATATTCTGGAAGATAATTTACGTACACCCAGCGGCGTTAGTTACATGCTGGAGAACAGAGAGATCACCAAAAGAATTTTCCCTGACCTGTTACCAAGAAATAATGTGCGCAGCGTGACAGAGTATCCCAATATTTTGCATAGAAATCTTGTCGCGTTGTCACCGCGACAGATCAGCAATCCTACAATAGTTTTATTATCACCGGGTATTTATAACTCCGCATATTTTGAACATACCACTTTAGCAAGATTAATGGGAGTGGAGTTGGTTGAAGGCCGCGACCTTGTTGTTTCCAATCATCGCGTGTATATGAAAACAACATCGGGTTTGCGACAGGTTGATGTTATCTATAGAAGAGTTGATGATGAATTTTTAGACCCCCTTGTTTTTAACCCGGGCAGTATGCTTGGTGTTGCAGGAATAATGAGCGCATATAGAAAGGGAAATGTTTCGATCGTAAATGCAATTGGTAATGGTGTTGCGGATGATAAAGCGATCTACACTTATGTTCCGGCGATGATAAGATATTATTTGAACGAAGAACCAATTTTAAAAAATGTTCCGACATATCATTTAGAGAATATCGAGGAAAGAGAATACGTTTTCGGTAACATGAATAAGATGGTGATCAAAAAAACAAATGAAAGCGGCGGCTATGGAATGTTGATGGGACACACCGCAAGCGAAGAAGAAATTTTGCGATACAAAATTGAAATTTTAAAAAACACGCGCGAATATATTGCACAACCGATAATCAGTTTGTCATCGTCGCCATGTTATATGAATGGAAAATTACAACCGCGCAGAGTTGATCTTCGTCCTTATGCGTTGTGCGGACCAGATGGAATTCAAATTGTACCTGGCGGACTAACAAGAGTTGCATTGCGCGAAGGTTCGTTGGTGGTTAATTCATCACAAGGTGGCGGGAGTAAGGATACGTGGGTGTTGGCTACGTAAGGTCAGACGAAAAAGTGAAACGTGAGAGATAAAACATGGATGACTTTCGCCGGTTCAGGAACCGCCGAATAGACATTCAAAAAGCACAAGAGTGCGGCGCAAGGATGCTTAATAGTAATTCTGTCGCCGGGAACAAAAAAATAAAAACTAACCATAATCAACACACGTAATTAATGTTAAGCCGGGTTGCCGATAGTTTATACTGGATGAGCCGTTACATGGAAAGAAGTGATGGCATTTTGCGCATGCTTAAAATTAATTACGCATCGTCGCAGGATGATATCCAGGAATTTTCGTGGAAACCGGTATTGCGGATCTTTACTTACCTCAAAGATGAAGAAGCTAATAATATTGGCAA
>DATHPY010000555.1:0-3676 GCA_035483315.1 Puia sp.
CTTATTAAACAAGGATTATTATATTATGGAACCGCAGACATTACGATGTCCCGCGGCGAAGGGTATGCATTTTTAAATATTGGAAAATATTTGGAAAGAAGTGTTCAGTCCGCACATATACTGGATGTAAAATTCAGCGACCTGAATTATGATTTGCCAGGCACAGATACAACTTACTGGAAATATTTATTAATGTCTATTTCCGGTTATGAATTGTATCTGAAAACTTACCGCAGCGGATTTGAAGCAAAAAATGTGGTGGAACAAATTGTGCTCGATGAAAATTTTCCGCGTTCAATAAATTATTCTGTTCAAAGATTATATACTTATTTTGAACGATTGAAAAATCAGCGAAATGTTGAAGGGTTTCAAAAGCTGGAATTTTTGATCGGAAAAATAAGAAGCAAAGTGAAATATTCGGCGGTTGAAAATATTATGAAACAAGGACTGCATACATATCTTACAAGCATTCGTGAAGAATTATATGAAGTTGCTAAAACCTTCGACCAATATTACTTTGCATACACATGATCACTATTTTTAAAACTAAATATTTTAATGCCGAGATTTAAGATCCATCACGTAACAAAATATGCATACGAAGCTCCGGTAAGAGACAGCGCCAATCAAATTGTTTTATTTCCTATCCGCGACGAATACCAGGAAGTTTTAAAACAGGAATTATTAATAACCGGAGAACCGCCCGTTGAAATATATAAAGATTATTACGGCAATGAAATTGGTTCCTTCATGCAGGCTGATCCGCATAATGAATTAATTATTGATTCAAAAGTGGAAGTGATCACTAAATTAAAATTATTACCAGACGATGAAGAAAATTTTCAGGAACAGTGGACTTACCTGTTGCAGATCGCTCACAAGCCAGACTATATTGATTTTTTAAATCCTGAACATTTCAATGCTTTGCAGGAAGTAAAAACCATTGCGGACATTGCGCAATTTAAAACAATATCGCCGCTTGAATCTGCAAAAAAATTAAACGAGTATGTGTTTTTAAATTTTCAATACATAAAAGGGATCACCAGCGTTGAAACAACCATTGATGAAGTTTGGAAACTGAAAGCCGGCGTGTGTCAGGATTTTGCGCATGTGCTTTTAATTATGTTGCGCATCATTAATATTCCTTCGCGATATGTCAGCGGATATATTTGCCCAAACAAAAACGGAATGCGCGGCGAAGGTGCAACGCACGCGTGGGTTGATGCCTATATTCCAAATTATGGTTGGCTCGGATTGGATCCTACAAACAATTGCGTTGTCACGGACAGGCATGTTCGCCTCGCGGTTGGAAGAAATTTCAGCGATTGTTCGCCAGTGAAAGGAACGTACAAAGGAACTTCCAATCATGTGCTGGAAGTTGGCGTTTCCGTTTCTTATGAAGATGGAACTAAAAGCGAAGAAGCAACTACTATCCTTACTCCGCAGCCAAAGAAAAATGGCGAGCAGGAAAATTCCTACCGGAAATATATGGAAATGATGCAGCAGCAATAATTTTATAAAAAATTTTTTGTAACCAGCTTTAGTAATTCTTTTCATCATCGTTGCGTCGCACTCTTGTACTGAAACAATTCTATTCGGCGCCTTTACTAACGGTAAGGCACAAATGATAATAGCAGTTAAAATAGTCTCAGCGGGGTCTGGCGCAGCCGACCCCGCGTAATCAGAATATCATCTTCATTTTCGCAGGGTCTCGCAGCAAACGCACAAACCCATTGCGAAGACCCTGCGCAGACATAGAGGCGCAAACGATAATAACACTCTTTTAAAAAATGTTATTGCTTTTTCAAACCCTTCAATATTTCTTTTTTAATTTTTGCGACTATTTCAACATCCGGATCAGCGATCTCCGCAATTGTATATTCAACAGAAGTACTCACCACTTGCGAAGCTTCCTGGATGGAAAGTTTATAGTCAGTCTGCAACCAATCAATCAAATTTTTTGTTGCAAGTTTTAACGCATCATCTAAGCTTTTATCAATTCCCATCGCCATAATATAATTTGAATCTTCAATCCGCGGAAATGCTAAATTATAAGATGGCGCTTTTATTATTCTCACTGTAAACTCAACATCCATCGAAGTTTCCAGCGCATTGCCTGCGAGTTCACCATCACCTTGTGCTGCATGCGCATCACCTAAAAATAAAAATGCACCATCGTGAAAAACGGGAAGATAAATTGTTGACGATTGTCTTACCATGCTGTAATCAAGATTGCCTCCAAAATTTCCCTGGAAAAAACTGAGTATCTCATTTTTATTATTCGACGGAGCAACGCCAACACATCCCAAAAACGGATTCAGTGGAATTTTAAAGTTTTGCAAATGCTCATAAGAAGTATCCGGCGATGCAAAATTATTTTGAGTATCTAATTTCCATTTTATGATCCTTGGCTTTTTAAATTGCTCGGTAATGTTTTTAGGTAAACTTCTGTCAACAAAACTTTCTGTTGTAAATGCGTATGAACGGTTCAAAGAGATTTTAGTTAAAGTAACAGCGAGAATATCTCCGGCAGACGCATTTTCAATATAAAATGGTCCGGTCAATGGATTTCCACCGCGCGTTTTTTTAATTCCATTTTTGTCTGCTCCAGACGCATCAACAGTTTCTGTTTTTATGGTATCACCTTCGTGAATTTTCAGAACCGGTTCAATATTCAAAGAAAATTTATTTGAAAAAGAAGTCGGTGTGAAATTTAGATGATGTTGCCCGCTTATTGAACAGGATGCTGAAAAAAATAAAATGAAGAATAAATATTTCAAGTTGACAGTATAAAATATTTAAGAAGAAAATTATTGCTTTTCTCTTTCATTCAATAACTCTATTGCACGCTGAACCTGTGGTTCATGCACCATTATCTTTATTCCGCCCAGCATTGGGCTTAATAGTGGATCAATCGTAATTGTCAATTCATCTTTTAAATGACAATTAATTCCGGCATCCTGCAACATGCCAAGAGTTATGTTTGCGGTAATATAATTATCGAATGAAGAAATTTCAACAAAATTCATTTTGCAAGTTAAGCATTAAGCATTAACGGCATCACCAGCATTAACAATTCTTCATTGTCGCCTTGCTCAGTTGGTTTAATAATGCCTGCTTTTGTGGGAGTGGATAATTCCATTTTCACTTCTGTAGAATCTGAAGCGTTTAATACTTCGATCAAAAATTTTGCATTGAAAGCAATTGACAGATCTTCGCCATCGTATTGACATTTCATTCTTTCATTTCCTTCAAAAGAAAAATCAACATCCTGAGCCATCATTTGCAATTCGCTTCCCTGTATATTCAATACGACCTGGTTTGTACTTTTATTACTGAAAATACTAACGCGGCGTAACGCACTTTGAAAATCATTTTTATTTACCGTGAGTTTATAAGGATTGTCAACAGGAATTACCACTTTATAATCAGGGAAACGTGCATCTATTAAACGGCAACTCATTTGCGTTGTGCCATGTTTTACAAACAAATGATTGCTGTTATAACTCAGCGTAATTTCATCTTCATTATCCGGCAACGCTGCTTTTAAAAGATTCAACGGTTTTTTTGGAACGATCAATGAATCAGTTTTCGGGCAACTCACATCTGTTCTTTTATATCTCACCAAACGATGCGCATCGGTTGCAACAAACTGCAAACTTTTTTTATCCATTTC
>DATHPY010000556.1:0-2062 GCA_035483315.1 Puia sp.
ATTATGTTTGCGGGGAAAAGTTTACAATAGAAAAACGAAAAACTAAAAAACTGAAAACTAAAAGTGGTGTATGAAAAGAAATAATCCTAAACAAAATGTCACGCGTAAAATGCAGAGCAAACACATTTCCATTTTTGTGCCGGCGGGAAATTGCATTTTAAGCAGCGTCATCGGATCGTACAAAGTTTTTACAACGGTGAATAAAATTTTGCATGAACAAAATCCAGATAGCCCTTTGCCATTTATTGTTGAACTTGTCGGAATAAACAGCGAAACGATTTTGTATGATGGTGCGTTTTGTATTAAGCCACATACAACGATTGACAAAGTTGCGAAGACTGACCTCGTGATCATTCCTGCGATTTTTGAAGACATTCCCGGCGAAGTAAAAAGAAATGCAAAGGTTGTGCCCTGGATAATTCAGCAATACAAACAGGGCGCGGAAATTGCAAGCCTTTGCACCGGCGCATTTTTGGTTGCGGCTACCGGTTTGCTGAATGGGAAAAAATGCGCAACGCATTGGATGGCGTTTGATGCTTTTAGAATGATGTACCCCGAAGTGGAACCTGTAAAATCGGTTGTGCATGAAGAGAATGGAATTTGCAGCAGCGGCGGCGCTTACTCTTTTTTAAATTTGATCTTGCACCTGGTTGAAAAATATGTTAACCGTGAAATGGCAGTGTATTGTTCAAAGATTTTTGAAATTGAATTGAATCGCTACAGCCAGGCGCCATTTGCAATTTTTAATGGCACGAAAATGCACGATGATGAGGCAATAAAAAACGCACAGGAATTCATTGAAAAAAATTATTCGGAAAAAATTAATGTGGATGATTTGGCAAATCGCTTTGCTGTGAGTCGCAGAAATTTTGAAAGAAGATTTAAAAAAGCAACTCAATATTCTCCCGCCGAATATATCCAGTATTTAAAAATTGAAGCTGCACGTAAACAGTTGGAAAGTTCAAGATTCCATGTAAATGAAGTGATGTATGCCGTCGGATACAGCGACAACAAGGCTTTTAGAACAACATTCAAAAAAATTACTGGCTTATCACCGTTAGATTATAAGAACAAGTTTCAGGCATATGGCTCGTAGCAAGTCAGGAAGTCGGTAAAGTCCGGAAGTCTGATAGCTTTCTTTCTGGCTTTACTGACTTTCCGACTTCACTAACTTTTCGAGTACATAATAAACTATCGGGCAAAACGTAGAATTTTTTAGTGTAAGATTTTGTCTTTTAATAATCACATCTTCATCTGTATAAGGAAAGCGATGACAATCAGATGGACGGTTCTCATAAATAGAACAATAATTATCTTCTCCCAAAAACGGGCATGGCGTCGACTTTGTTACGTAATCGCCATCTTCATCAATACGCAAATAGGTTTTTATAAAATCACCTTCTTTTAATTTCAAATGTTTTGAAATTCTTTTTATATCAGGCGTTTTAAATCGCGGAGAATATTTTTTGCAACAGTTGGCGCATTGAAGACAATCAATCTTTTCAAAAGCCTCTTCATGAAGTTCGGGCAATTGTTTCAGCACTTTATTTTTATTAGCCCGGTGTAAATAGTTTTTGTAAAGCTTTTGACGTTCCGCAGATTTCTTTTCCCAGTTCCTTAATAATTCTTCCATTTAATATGATGAAGTGTAGACTGCGAAGTTATGAAGTGAAGTGTAATTTCTTACTTTATAATTCTTGCTTATTTGCTGCTTACAACCGACAGATCCGCTGCTCTTCCGGCGCCGACAAAATGTTTGGAGTAATATCCTTCACCCAGATCACTTATCATTACGCCTGAAACTGAAGCGTGAACAAATTTGTTATTGCAAAGATATACGCCGACGTGAGTTACTTTCTTTTTCTTTTTTCCATAAGTATGAAAAAAAACGAGGTCGCCTTCACGCAATCTTTTTTTAGAAATCCTCGATGTAGCGGTGTATTGGTCTTTCGCCATGCGCGGCAAATTAGTAATTCCGTAAACTGACGACATTAATAAAGACGCGAAAGCCGAGCAATCAATTCCATCTTTTGAGTTGCCACCAAAATGATATTTCGCTCCA
>DATHPY010000557.1:0-4838 GCA_035483315.1 Puia sp.
AAAAAATCAACAACTGCCCGTCACTAAGAAGAGGAAATGTAGGCAAAAACTGCACATATTGAATATTGAAAAAACCATTATGTTCTTTAGTACCCGGAAATATCCAAAATTCCATCTTGCTACCTTTGTAAATGATTACTGGCACTTCGCCAAAAGCAGAAGTGTTACGCCAATTCATTTCGAATCTATTCGCGTCAAATCCGTTTTCAACGACCACTTTCCACAATTCATTTGTAAATTTTTTTAAAATCATATTCAAATTTAAAATGATTATTTTATCATTTAATTTTTTTAGTTGAGCAATAGTTCTTAACTATCTTGTGAATCAAAATCAACAACCAAAAATTAATAGGTCATGGCAAAATCAGTAGAAGAACTTGCATCTATTTTGGCGAAAATGTACAATGAAGCAGAGCACAGAGAAAAGACAGCGATGGTTCATTTATTTGGGATTATGTATGCAGAAGAAATTCACGAAGTTGGTCCTTGGAGAGTTGTAGTGGAATCAAAATTGCGTCTTACCGCACTCCCAGAAGTTCATAAGGGAATGCGATTAGCGAAGTTTGTAACAGTTAAAGCGAAATTCTTGCAATAAATCTTTTCCGAAAATTAAAGCCGCGACATTCTCCTTGCTCCCAATACAAACAATCCGCCAATCAAAATAAATATTGCAAAGCCAATCCATATCGAAGCAAACGCAAAAATTACAGCGAATAATAAAAACAAAACAGCCATAATTATATAAAGAACCTTTGCCGTCTTTGGGCTAATTTTTTTTGCTGGTGCTGTAGCTTCAATCGGCTTGTCGCCGGGATTAAAAGCATATCCGCATGCAAGACAAGTAATTTTTATTTTGTTGCTACCAATAGTACCGGCAAGCAATCCAACGCCGCCAGTTAGTACGGCTCCGGCAACCGCTTTCTTTCCGCTGAATCCTTTTTTGTGTGCGCTGATTTGGTTACTTCCGCATTTTGGGCAAAGCACTTCGTTTGTCATATAATAGGTTTAGAAATCTAAAATACTAAATAGGTCATATTTGACCTAATAAACTGAAACATAAAAATTCAGTTTCGTGGGGTGAAAGCAACTCCTCACGATATTTTTTTAAAAAATTTAGGCAACAATGTTCGACGCATCCGCCAAGAAAAAGGTTTGACGATGGAAGCGTTGGCGAACGAAGCAGAAATAGAGTATCGGCAACTCGGAAGAATTGAACGCGGCGAAATAAATACTACTGTTTTATCGCTCCTACGCATTGCAGAAGTTTTGAAAGTTGAAGTCAAAATATTTTTTGAAATGGAGAAAGGGAAGAAATAAAAATCAAAGTCTAATTTATTGAAACAGAAAATTATAACAAATAACTACGCTCGTTAATCCAATTCCATGCTTCTTGAGGTAAAAGTCCAAAATATTCATCAGTCATTGGGGTGATAATTACTTTGCAGCCATTTCGTAAATGAGGTTGGAGACTATTATAAATCTGTATTGGCGTTTGGTCGGTCACAATAAACCAAGTATTATCTATATAATGCATCCATTCACCGTATGAAATAATTGTATTATATAGATTGTTGTAATTAGTTATCCATTTATTTACTAATTCATAACTGATAATATAAATCCTTCTATTCATTTGGTTTTACATTTCTTTTTGAACTTGGCTTTTGTGTAGGATGGTCGGATGTGCCGAATGGTGGTTTACCTTTATCCCTCAATCTTGCTTCTTTATCATAAATTAGGTTTTCTGGTTTTATTAATGTTATTATGAAAACAGCTAATAGTAGGAATGAAAATATCGAAATCATCCAATATGCAATAATTGGGTTTTCGTCTTTTTTAATAGGCAGAATTTTAATGAGAATTATCCCAGAAAATATTGCTAATAATGAAAACAATGTTAATGGAGTTTGAAAGGTATCCTTTATTCCTTTAACCCAGTTAGGTATGTGGTCATCTGCCAAATTGATGAAAATTTATATAAAAATATACAAAGGAATTTTTAGTTAGGGAAAATGTCCATTGAATTTTGAATCACTTTCAGCTTAAATATCATCCGGCGCGAAGAACATTTACACCATACCAGCATTTTCTATCACATTAATAATACAAATACAATAGTCGCAGATGGTAGATTGTTTACTATATTCCAGATTCTTTTGTTACTGTGGTGTGACTTTAAAAATCAAAAATCATTATAACTTATTCATTCATACGCATCTATGAGATAGTTGTATTTACCCCTACGCGGTACACAACCACGCCGATGCGTGGTTTTTTTATGTGCAAAATGTTGCTTTATAATTGTTCAAAAAATAAAAAAAGGGATTTCAATGCAACTCAATAACCTGGGCGTTTTCCCAACCCGGAGCGCCTGTATCGTTGTCGGGAAGTGCATTAGGATAAACAACTTGGCAATCGCCTTGTTTTATAAATTGTCCTGCAACACTTTCAAGCCAGTATAGCTGAATAAAAAAAGGAATGATAATTATTTTTTTGGTGGCAACAGCTGATGCGGAAAAAAACCCAAGAGCGATGTCGCTGGAATCGGATTGATTATAAATATTTCCGAGTAATGGCGCAGGTTGCGGGTCCAAAACACTTCCTGTTAGGTTTGTTTGCGTCAGGTACTGTTGCCAAAATATATAAGCATTCTGGCTGAGAGAATATTGATTTATCTGCACGTAATCTTTCCCGAACCAATAGATAGGAACATAAAAAGCAGGCTGAACAATTTCACGACCGTTAATAAGCTGATCGGATAAAATATTTATATCGTTATCGGCCGAATAGACGTCACATTGAGCGTGACAAAGACAACTAAATGGATCGCCACATGGAGCCCAATAAAACGCACAACTGCCTCCCCATGATTTTCTCGCAATATATCCCGAAGCCGTCCAGCGATAATAATTTTTTGTTGCAGGCTGGTCAAGGGTATTCACTGAAATAATAAACTGGTCCGGGCGCACATCTGTAATATGCGTCGTATCGTGAAATATCGTGAGACTGTCTATCGGCGGAACAGCAGTTATTGTTTCCGGTTTTGACACATACACCTTACCGTTAGTCAGATAAATTTTTAGCGTGTACGTTCGCCCAACTATTCCCACAAAATTGGAATCGGTGCTTTGATAAGTACCCAAACCAATCCATTTACAGGATGTGGAATCGCCGAGATTATCTTCAATAGTAACTTTCGCATCTGTTATATAATATTTACTCAGGTTCTGACTGACCTCGAAGAGATTAGTAAAAGACCCGGAATAGCTCAAATTTATTGAGTAGGGAGTTGAATCTGTAGTAATCGTTCCTTCCACAACCAGTGTAGCTGCGCTTTCGCGAATAGGGGGACTTATTTTTCTTACGCACGAAAAAGATAAAATTAAAATCAGCAAGTATATTGTTTGACGATTTTTTATCACTGGTATTGCTATATATGTTTTCAGTTAACAGGACAACTGTTGTTTCAAAGTTATCACTCCATCTCCACCATCGCTTTAATAACACCATTTTTTGGATCAAGCCAGGAATTAAATTCATCAGCAACTTTATCAAATTTTACCCGATGAGTTATATAAATAGAAGGATCAATAAGCTTTTTCTTTATGCAATCTATCACTTGTACAAAATCTTGTCTTGTTGCATTTCGGCTACTCATCAACGTTGTTTCGCGTTTATGAAATTCTGGATGACTGAAAATAATTTCATTTTTCTGCAATCCTATTAAAATATATTTCCCGCCATGCGCTACATATTGCAATCCGTTGTTGATCGCTTTTTGATTTCCGGTTGCATCAATCACAACTGTCGGCATATCGCCATTTGTGATCTCCATTAATGTTTCTGCAACATTATCTTTTGATGCATTAATTATGTGATCAACATTTAAATTATTCTTACAAAATTGTAATCGCGCTTCATTAATATCCATCGCAATCACGCGCGCGCCGGTGATCCGTGCAAATTCCATTGCTCCCAAACCAATTGGTCCTGCTCCAATAATAAGAACAAATTCATTTGGGGAAATATTCGCGCGACTAATACCATGCGTACCGATCGCCAAAGGTTCAATTAAAGTCAACTCATCATAAGTCAATCCATCATTATGCACTAATGAATACGATGGAATTGAAAGATAATCTACCATGCCGCCGTCAATATGCACGCCACAAACTTTTAAATTGACGCAGCAATTTGGTTTTCTATTTCTGCATGCTATGCAAACTCCGCAATTAAAATAAGGAATGATGGTAACCATTTCACCGGGAATAAAACCATCAGCATCATCAGCTTCAATTAAATCGCCTGATAATTCATGACCTAAAATTCTTGGGTAATTAAAATATGGTTGTGTGCCTTCGTAAGCGTGAAGATCAGTTCCGCAAATACCAACTCGTTTTATTTTTATTATTGCATGTTTTGGTTGAAGTAATGGCGCATTAATTTCTTTGTAGAAAAAAGAACCAGGCGATGTACAAACTAACGATCTCATCTGAGTAAATTTATGCGAAGAAATCTTTTTTGTTGTTGGTCATCGACCAACAACGGCTCACGAAACTCTCTGTGAAAATCTGTGCTATCTGTGGAAAAAGATTTCTCACAAACTCACACCCCGCTTCCAGGGAATAAAATCATCCTGATTTAGTAAAACAGCTTTTGGAGTAATTTCTCCGCTTGCAGTTTCGATACAATATTTCAGAATTTCTTCTCCCATTTGTTCAATTGTTTTTTCACCTTCAATGATCGCGCCGGTATCAATATCAATGATGTCGCCCATTTTTTTTGCGAGTAAGGAATTTGTAGATAATTTAATTACCGGACAAACGGGATTTCCTGTT
>DATHPY010000558.1:0-6057 GCA_035483315.1 Puia sp.
CAGGAAGAACTGCACAGGAAAATGAAGCGTACAATTATGTAAAAACATTGGCGCATTTCAGGCAAAATTCTTCTGCACTAAAATCGGGAAAGATGATGCAATTTGTTCCTGACAATGGATTGTATGTTTATTTCCGTTACGATAAAAGTCAAACAATAATGTGCGTGATGAATACTGCTGATAAAGAAAAAGAAATTGATCTGAAAAAATATTCAGAAAGAATAAATGGTTTTAATACTGCGAGAAATATTGTAGATAATACTTCGTATAAACTATCTGATAAGATCTCTATTCCGGCAAAACAATTTTGGGTGTTAGAATTGAAGTAAAATATTCTTCAAAAAAATATGCCGCAGATTCACAGATTAAAGTCAGTCTTTAATAATCTGCTAATCTTCAGCAAAAAATTAACGAGAGCGGCAAAAGAGGTTCGAACTCTCGACCCTCAGCTTGGGAAGCTGATGCTCTACCAACTGAGCTACTGCCGCGTAAAAAATTAGAAGTGAGAATTTAGAAGTAAGAAATAGATTGATCTCTTCCTTCGTACTTCCGACATCATACTTCATACTTCAATTTCTTCGATAACCAGCTTTGCTTAACAGGGATTATCCAGTTATTTTCTAACTCATTTTTATTTGGAACGATATTATTAAAATACAAAGTTTCTTCATCAATAAAATTATTTTCAACTGCATAATTCAATTGCGATAATGGCAGTAACTGAATTTTATCTTTAATGACAAAAGCAAGTAATTGTCTGTCGAATAGATTTACTGAGAATCTTTTTTCAATTTCTTTTATCAATCGCACTGAACTGTCGGTGCTGCAACCACTCACGCCGCTGGCCGTTTCATCAGCCATTAAAATAATAAATTGTCCAAAAAAAGCGGTAGCAAAACCTTTAACAGATGTTCCGTGCGAGTTCCATTCTTTTACAAATTCATTCAGCAAGTCTTCAACCTGCAATACTTCACTCATGGTAAATAAACGATTGGATTGATATATCCACACGCGGCTGTCGGCGGCAAAATCTTGGGGAAGTAATTCTTTATAATTGAGATTCATTGATGTAATGTGCTAATGTGATGATTTGATAATGTGATAATTCTTTTCTTGTAAAATTATTAATATTTCGCGATTCACGTTTTAAGCAAGTGAAGCGGCGATCAATTCCGCTACATCCATAACTTTTACTGAATCTTCTTTTTCTCCATGTTTTACGCCGTCGGTTAACATGGTATTGCAAAATGGACAAGCAGCAGCGATGATATTTGCGCCGGTATTAATTGCTTCATTGGTGCGCTCAAAGTTTACACGCGTTGTTCCTTTTTCTTCTTCTTTAAACATTTGCGCGCCGCCGGCTCCGCAGCACAAACCTTTGCTGCGACAGCGTTTCATCTCAATCAATTCTGCATCCAAAGCTTCCAACACTTTTCTTGGCGCTTCATAAATATTATTTGCTCTTCCCAAATAACAACTGTCGTGATAAGTTATTTTTTTGCCTTTGAAAATTCCGCCATCTTTTAATTTTATTTTTCCTTCATCAATCAGTTGCTGTAAAAAAACAGTGTGATGAATCACTTCATAATTTCCGCCCAACTCTGGGTATTCATTTTTTAAAATATTAAAACAGTGCGGGCATGCAGTCACGATTTTTTTTATTCCGTAATTATTCAGCGTTTGAATATTTTGATAAGCCATCATCTGGAACATAAATTCATTTCCCGCCCGGCGAACCGGATCGCCGGTACACATTTCTTCTTTTCCTAAAATGGCGTATTTAATTTCAACTTTATTTAAAATGGTTGCAAACGCTCGTGTAATTTTTTGCGCACGCTGATCAAAACTTCCGGCACAACCAACCCAAAATAAAATTTCGGGTGTTTCTCCGCTTGCTGCAAATTCGGCCATGGTGCGAACGGTCATGAAGTTGAATTTAAGATGCAAAGTTAAGAAACAAGGGACAAGGAACAAGGAATAAGAGACAAGAGAGAAGGCACAAGGTTCAAGGCGCAAGATTGATACATTTAGTTTTGCAGTTGCACATTGCCGAATAGAAAACAAAAAGTACAAGAGTGCGACGCAACGGACGTTTCATAGTAGCAATGCGCTCTGGCTCATAATAAAAAGAAAAAATTATTTAGTGAGTAATTCTTGTGCCTTGAATCTTGTAACTTGTACCTTAAAAAAATATGCCGGTTGAAGATAACATGTTATTGGTAAGAAATTATGATTTGTGGTGTCATTTAAGTGATGAAGAATATGATGAATTGCAGATCGAACACCACTTTATGGAAGTGCCGAAGGGTGAGTATATTTATTTTGAAGCGCATAATCATAACAAAATTTATTTTGTAAAGAATGGTTATATAAAAATTGGATTTATTGATAATGATGGAAATGAAATTGTAAAAGAAATTATTCAGAAGGGTGAATTGTTCGGGCAGTTTACATTGGAACGCGATAACCTCAACGGCGAATTTGCGCAGGCATATAAAAACAAAGTGAGCATTTGTGCTTTTACCATCGATGATTTTGAAAAACTGTTGAAAAAGCGGCCAGACCTGGCTTTGAAGTACAGCAAACAAATTGGCGCGAAGTTGCGCAACATCGAAAATCGCTTAATTAATTTATTGAAGAAGGATGTAAAAACGCGTCTTGAAAATTTTTTATGGCAGCTTGTAGAAAATAAATTGGGAAAGACGATGCCCGAAGGATTTTGCATTCCGAATTATCTTACGCATGAAGATATTGCCAATCTTATTGGCTCTAGCCGGCAAACGGTTACCACGATGATCAATGAACTGGAAAACGAAAAAGTCTTATCGTACAACCGTCAGCAAATTTGTTTTCTTGATGTAAAAAAATTGCAGCAAAGAATTAATGCAGCGTAAAAAAACTAAAAAATAAAAACTAAATTTCTAAACGCAGGAGTTATGTTTTTAGTAAATAAATTTTAACAATCTTCATACTTCAACTTCGATTTTACGTATATATTTTTGAGGCAACATTATAGTATGAAAAAAATCGTATGCGCATCGCTGTTACTTATTATTTCCGGAATTGCATTTTCGCAGGATTATAAACCTGTTGATGAGGGTTCGTCCATAAAATTCAAAGTAAAAAATTTTGGATTTAATACCGGCGGAAAATTTTCCGGTCTACAGGGAACAATTCATTTTGATAAAGATAATCTCTCCACATCAAGTTTTGATGTTAGCATTGACGCAAATTCCGTAAACACCGATAATGAAATGCGTGATAATCATTTGCGCGAAGAAAGTTATTTCGATGTAAAAAAATATCCGCGCATTTATTTTGTTTCAACTTCGGTAAAAGCAGGAAAAGAAAATTCATTTGAAATTACCGGCAAGCTTACCATCAAGGATAAAACGCAAGACATCAATTTTCCTTTCACTATCACGCAATCAACCGACGGATATATTTTTAATGGAGAATTTAAAATAAGCCGCAAAGATTTTGGCGTTGGTGGTTCCAGCACCATTTCGGATAATGTGACGATTGATTTGACTGTGGTTGCGAAGAAATGAGGGCAAGTATGAAGTATGAGCTATGAAGTGTAAGTTATTGTCGCTTGTTTCTTTCACTTCATACCTCATAGTTCATATTTCATACTTAATTCTTAATAATTTGATGATATTTTCGTTATCAACCAGCAATTTGTGGCCCAGTTTTAGCAAGAAAGTTATCAGTTATTCGAATACCCATTAAATCCTAAAATAAATGTCCAGGTTAATTATTATATCCAATAGGTTACCATTTTCAGTAGATCGTGATGGAGACAAGGTTACGGTCCGGCAAAGTTCAGGTGGATTAGTTTCTGCAATTAAAAGTTATTTTGAGAATGCAAATGAAAAAGAAAAAACAATTACTGAAAAATTATGGGTTGGCGTGGCGGATTTTCCACAGGAAGACTGGCGTGCGGTAGAAAAAGAACAAAACGAACGCGGCGATTTTGAAGTGCTTCCGTTATTTGCTTTTAACGACAAACAACTATACGAAGACTATTACAACGGTTTTTCCAATTCAGTTTTATGGCCGTTATTTCATTATTTTTCTTCACTTGCGGAATACAAGACCAATTATTTTGAGGCGTACATGAAAGTGAATTTATTTTTCGCTGATCAGTTAACGCCGATACTTCACCCCGACGATATTATCTGGATTCACGATTATCAATTGATGTTATTGCCACAATTATTGCGGGGAGAAAACCCTGAATTGAGCATTGGTTTCTTTCTGCACATTCCATTTCCTTCTTACGAAATATTCAGGCTTTTGCCAACCGAATGGAAAAAAACTTTGTTGCAGGGAATAATGGGCGCCGATCTTATCGGCTTTCATACGCATGATTACGTTCAGCATTTTATTCAATCCGTAAAGATGGTGTTGGGCGTAGATAATTATTTTCAAAATCTTCAATACCAGGAAAGATTGGTGAAGGTTGATCTTTTCCCGATTGGAATTGATTTTAAAAAATTCAACTCAACAAAAAATGATCCGGTCATCATGCAAATGCGGGATGATCTGAAAAAGAATTTCGAGAATAAAAAAATTGTTTTTTCAGTTGACAGATTGGATTATACAAAAGGGTTGATGTCGCGCTTAACAGCGATAGAATATTTTTTGGATAAATATCCGCAATGGAAAGAAAAAGCTGTTTTTGTTTTAAATGTCGTTCCTTCCCGTGATTCGATCAAAGCGTATGACGACCGAAAAAAAGAGATGGAAGAAAAAATCGGAACGATAAACGGAAAATATTCAACCATCAGTTGGCAGCCTATAATTTACCGGTACAATCATTTAAGTTTTAATGAACTTGTTGCCTTGTATCATGCGGCCGACGCGGCCCTGGTAACTCCATTGCGCGACGGAATGAATCTCGTGGCAAAAGAATATGTTGCAACCTGCAGCAATTTCGGCGTGTTGATATTAAGTGAGCTTGCTGGTGCTGCAAGTGAATTGAATGAAGCGCTATTGGTAAATCCGACTGATATGGCTGACGTTGCTTCCGCGATAAACAGAGCTTTGATAATGCCCGATGCTGAAAAGAAAAATCGCATAACCATTATGCAAAAAAGATTGCAGGATTATGATGTGGTGAAATGGGTGAGCGATTTTCTTGAACAATTGGCAATAGTAAAACGTGAGCAGCAAAAATTTGAGGTGAGAGTGGTTGATGAAAAAATAATCACCATGCTCAAAGAAAAATATGAAGAATCGAATAAAAGATGTTTGCTTTTTGATTATGACGGAACACTCGCACCAATTGCGCGTATTCCATCGCAGGCAATTCCAAATAAACAATTGATAGATTTTCTCTACGGACTTGCCGCTGATGAAAATAATAATATTACCATAATCAGCGGGAGAGAAGCGGATGTTTTGGAAAAATGGTTTGGTGAAATGCCTCTTACACTTGTTGCTGAACATGGCGCAAGCATCAGGAAAAAAGGTGAAAAATGGAGACAGGAAATTTCCGGTGCAGATAAATGGAAAGATGAAATTCGTCCGTTGTTGAAATTCTTTGTAAGCCGTTGCGCCGGTTCTTTTATTGAAGAAAAAAAACACACCATTGCCTGGCATTACCGAAACACGCAGGCTGATCTTGGATTTATAAGGTCAAGAGAATTGATGAATAATCTTACTCAGCTCACTCAAAATTCTCCGCTACAGGTTGTTGATGGCAACAAAGTTATTGAAGTAAGAATATCAGGTTTTGATAAAGGGATAACTGCATTGAAAATTGTGAATGAAGTTTCTCCTGATTTTATTTTGTGCATAGGCGATGATATTACTGATGAAGATATGTTCAAAGCGCTCGAACAAAAACCAAAAGCATACACAATTAAAGTTGGCTACGGATCTACTTCTGCAAAATATACCATCATTTCTCAGGCGCAGGTTTTGCCATTATTGAATCACTTAACTGAAAAAGAATATGCAGGTTCATAAATATAATTTAGGCATTATCGGCAACTGTTCTTATCTCGCATACATAGATACAAAAGCAGACGTAAAATGGATGTGTCTTCC
>DATHPY010000559.1:0-6018 GCA_035483315.1 Puia sp.
AACTCGATCAGAAATTGCAGGTTGTTGTATTGGATTTTGATGATGGCAAGAAACGTATCAGTCTTGGTTTAAAACAATTGACTCCGCATCCGTGGGATATTTTACCAGAAAATGTTAAAGAAGGTGAAGTTGTAAAAGGTAAAGTGGTGAACATTGAAGATTACGGCGCATTTCTCGAAATACTTCCTGGTGTTGAGGGGCTCGTGCACGTTAGTGAGATCACTTGGGCTAATACTCCGATCAATGCAAAAGAATTCTTCAAACTCGGAGATGAGCATAAGGCGAAAATTGTTACGTTAGATAAAGCTGCGCGCAAAATGAGTTTGTCTATTAAACAACTCAGCGAAGATCCGTGGAGCACGATCGAAACTAAATTTCCGGTTGGCAGCAAGCACACAGGTTTGGTAAAAAATATCACTCCTTACGGTGTGTTTGTTGAATTATCTCCGGGCATCGGCGGAATGATCCACATCAGCGATCTGAGCTGGTTGAAACGTTTCAATCATCCATCAGAATACACTAAGGTTGGACAAAATATCGAAGTGATAATTCTTGGAATTGATAAAGATAACCGCAAATTACAATTAGGTCATAAACAACTGGAAGAAGATCCATGGAATGCACTTGAGCAAACATTTGCTGTGGGCAGCATTCACGAAGGCACTGTAACGCGCAGAGATGATAAAGGCGCACTTGTACAATTGCCTTATGGATTGGAAGGATTTGCTCCTAACCGTCATCTTGCAAAAGAAGATGGAAAGCAAATCGGCCCAGATGAAACAGCTCAGTTTATGGTGATTGAATTTGACCGCAACGAAAAACGCATCGTTCTTTCTCATACAAGAATTTGGGAACAGGCTAAGACTGAAGAAAAAGAAGCAGCAAAAAAAGAAGAAAGAGCAGATACAGAAAAAACGAGAAAGGTTGTTAAGAATATTCAAAGCAAAGTAGAGAAAACTACATTAGGCGATTTGGGATCATTAGCAGAAATAAAAGAAAAATTAAAACAGGAAGAAAAACAAACCGGCGATTCAACAACTGAATAATTGCTGAATTAATTCAAAAATGCAAAGCGTCTTGAAAAAGGCGCTTTTTTATTTGGCTGATTGTTCATACTTCATATTTCATACTTCGGTTCTTTCATCAACTATTAACCATCAACTACTCTTCTGGCTCGATTTTTTCTTTTATCTTCACGACTCATGAAAAAAATATTTCCCATACTTTTTTTGCTAGTGTATAAAATTTCGCTGGCACAAACTGCAACGGGTTCCTGGTTTGGTCAGGCGGATGTCGAGGTTGCAGGTATTCATAATAATTATCTTACCGAATTAATCATCAAACAAAAAGGCGACGAGATTGAAGGAACGCTTGGCTATTATTTTAAAGATACTTACCAGAGTTTTTTTGTTCATGGAACATATAATGTAAGAACAAAGGAGATCAGCATTCCTAATGTGCCGATTATTTTTTACAAAACAAATTCCACCGTTAACAGTATTGAATGCAATACTAATTTTAAAGGCATATTATTTATATCCAAAGTAAAAACTGGTTTAAACGGACATTTTTATCACGATGGCAAATACAAATATTTGTGCCCGGATTTACGTGTTAATTATGTATTGAATAATGATCCGCAACCAGACAGTTTGCAAAATACTGCCGTTGGAAAAAAGATATGGCAACCACAGCCGGATGATTATGTTGTTACAAAAACTGAAACAAAAAAAGAAATTGTTGCATTGCCCGATTCTACCAAAATAAATAAACCAGCTTTTACTTCGGAAGAAGATACGCATGCAAAAGATGATTCGATAAAGATTGCAGCATCATTCGAAAAAAGAAAATCCATTTTAAGTAAAGAAATAATAGTGGAATCTGATTCTCTGCGAATTAATTTTTATGATAACGGGGATATTGATGGCGACAGCATTTCTGTTTTCTTAAATAAACAATTGGTTTTATCTCACCAGGGCTTAACTGCACGCGCCATTAATATGTTTATGGTTTTAGACAGCACAAAAGATGTAAATGTAATTGATATGTTTGCTGAAAACCTTGGAACCATTCCGCCCAACACCGCATTGATGGTTATCAACGATGGAAAAAATCGTTTTGAAGTTTATATGAGCAGCAGCTTAACGCAAAATGCTATGGTGAGAATAAGAAAAAAGAAAAAATAGAATTGACCGTTAATTCAGCTTTTCATAAATAGCTTCATAAGGTATATCACAACATTGCGGCGGAGTAGAGAGGATCAATTTATTTCCTTCAATTTTTAGGGAGTCGGTAATGTCAGTGTAAGAAGTTGAATGGAAGTCTCAATGCAAAAGATTTCTGTTGTTGCCCGGAAAAACATTTATAACCTCGTATTTGCCGGTTACATTTGAAGGCGAAGGATAGGTCATCTTAAAAGTCATATTGGTATTAAATTGTAGAATATTTCCGTTTCCGGCAGCATACTTTATATCTCCCACTAATCCGCCAATGGATTCTCTCAATTCCCAAGTTCATGTAATTGACAAAGCGGTTGGATTAGTTTTTTTGCAGGAGCTTATTAAAACTAGTATGATTAAAATTTGCGGCAAGAATTTCATAAGTCTTTTTTCATCTGACAAATTCAAAAAGACTTTCGTTGCATGGGATTTTAAAAATGTCATCTCTCGCAACAGCAAACTAATTAATGGCTAATTTTATTACTTTACTAAAAAGTAACACTTTTTTATTTTGTAATACTTCATTATATTTGTAGGACAAAATGTAAAACGTATGGAAACTTCAACATTAACATCTAAGGGACAATTGCTGATACCAAAACGTCTACGCAATAAATATGGTATCAAATCAGGAGTGAAAGTGATTTTTGAAGAAACCGATGACGGTTTAATTCTAAAGCCTATGGATGCAGCCTACTTCGCAAAATTTGCAGGGATATTGAAAGATTCACTCCCATCAACCAAAGAGTGGAAAAAAATGAAGGATAAAGAAAAACAATTGGAAGAACGAAAGATGAATAAAATTTTTGGCACAACTAAAAAAAGCAAATGAATATAGTTGTGTTAGACAGTTACGCATTAATTAGATTTTTCAGAAAAGAACCTAATTACGAAATTGTACAGGATCTGTTAATAAAAATTGCCGACGGTGAAGCCATCGGATTCATCAGTGCTATTAATGTTGGAGAGGTTTATTATATGTTGTGCCGAAAGGCTAATATTAATGTCGCGGAGTTGGCAATGGTGTACATAAAACAATTTCCGATTCAAATTATTGATGCCGACCTGGAGTTTTCGTTAACGGCGGCAAAAATTAAAGCGAAGCATTCTATTTCTTATGCAGATGCTTTTGCAGCGGCATTGACCATTAATAAAAAGGCTACATTAATAACCGGCGATGCTGAGTTTAAATTATTATTAAAAGAACCAAATTTTAAAGTGAAGTTTTTATGAATTCTAATAATTCGTAAATTGAAATTTTCTCGCGCTTTCTAAATAAAAAAAATCTGTTATTAAAATATCCAAGTCAGTGACCTTTGTAAATAGATCTGATTTTCGTTTTTCTTTTTCCCCTTTGATTTACAGTTTCCACATCTGCGCTTTCTTCATTAACAATAAATTGTTTTAATGAATTTATGTAGAACTTTTTTTGTTTTGAAATGTCATATTTCTTTTTATAATCTTCTTCATTCTGTGAATACAAATAAATCGAATACTCAGCATAGCCAATAATTCTGCGACCTTGGTGTCCAAAATAAGTTCCACCATAACTTAACATTCCAAATATTTCATTAATGTCATTATAAATTTTTATCAGTGTATTTCTTCGAACCTCAAAATTGTTTTTATTATTTTTCTTTTTAAGAAAGTAAGCATATAAAATGTAGTATTCATCCTGCCCTATTTCACTGCCAAAAGATAAATGCTTTTTTGGCCTTTTGAATCTATTATGTCTTTCCAAATCCCACTTTGGTAATATGGAATTACCGGGCTTTCGGGTAACTCGTCATAAAGCCTTGGAAAATTGCTAACGATTTCATTGAAATCTTCTTTACTGTATTAAATGTGTTAGATTCACTTACTGATATGGTGAGTGTATCCATATTAATAAAGAGAGTTGTATCAATCTTTATTATCGTCTTTGGGGTGGGTGAATCTATTGCAGCAACTGTTTTTGATGATATGATATCCGAAAGCTTTTTCTGCTGATTATGGCAACTGAAACCAATAATGATAAATATAACAAGTAATTTTTTCACAAGATTATTATTAGGTTTATAAAACGTAACTCTAAAGTTATCTCAATCAAACAACTCTCCCTGCTTATTATCTCCTTTTTTCTTTTCCCATTCCATGTCAACGCTCTTGCTGTAATCTACCAATTTATTTCCAACAGCTCTCCATCCCGTCACTTCGGCAACTTTCACCACTTTAAATTTCGCTTTACGAACCTGCGCGCCGCGCCCGCTTTGCACAACTAATATCGGTTCGTCATCTGTTGTCACTTCCCTCAATCCATTTCCATCGCCTTCTTTAATAAAAAGAAATTTATTATGCAGTGTTGTCGTTTCAATTTTAAACCGTTTGATGTTGTACTGTAATTTTTCTTTATCAAGATAAACGGCAGTTACAATTTTTTCAGGATTGAATTTTTCAATTAATTTTATTTTTTCACTTTCAAAACGTTGAGTGAGTTCTGTATCTGTTATTTCATAATTACCATCATCATAAATTACCAGTAATCTGTCTTCACTTCCAAAGCTGCCGAGAAATTCTCCTTTTTCTTCTGTGTTCAATCTTCCAAAAGTATCATCAAACCAAATTTTGCGGCCGCTTAATGTTGCTTTGCCGGCTTCTTTGAACTTGACTGATTTTATAGGATATTTCGTTACCTGGTTGCCCATGCTGCTTCTTCCTTTTATTTCAAGTTCATCAAAATGAAATTCGAATTCTTTGATTCGCGCGGAGCAATTAGGACTAAGAATCACTCTCACAATTTCAGCCTCACCATTGGGATTAACAGAGAAATAATGCACTTTACTTTTTTCTTCACTCTTGGTCAGATCATATTCTTTGTCTCTTGTAATTCCCGTAACGTTAAAACGTTTTGCATAACTCACGCTGCTTTTTCCATCGGTATAAATCATATTGTACGTTGTGCGCTCATCATTTTTTTGAAATACAGCGACATGAATAATGTCTTTCCCGATAAAAGTTTTATCAGCAACTTTTACCACTTTCATTTTGCCAGCTTTAGTAAAAGCAATAATATCATCAAGATCAGAACAATCAACAACAAATTCATCTTTCTTCAAACCGGTTCCGATAAAACCATCAGCACGGTTCACATATAATTTTGTATTGGCGATAGCAACCTGTTTTGCCTGAATCGTGTCGAATAATTTTATTTCTGTTTTGCGCTCACGACCTTTACCATATTTTTTTAAAAGATTTTCATAATAAGCAACGGCAAAATCAACCAGGTTATTCAGATCATTTTTTACCTGTTTAATGTCTTTATCCAATGACTTTATCTGTTCATTTAATTCATCAATATCCAATTTATAAATTCTACGTACAGGCTTTTCCGTTAGTTTGATGATATCTTCTTTAGTGATCTTTCTTTTTAATTGTTTTGTAAAAGGAACAAACGCTTTATCAATCGCTTCCAGCACTTTATCCCATGTTGCGTGTTTCTTTTCTAATTCTTTATAAATTTTTTCTTCAAAAAATATTTTTTCAAGAGAAGTGTAATGCCATTTTTCCTGTAATTCCGCTAACTTAATTTCAAGTTCTTTTTTCAGTAATTCTTTTGTGTTGTCAACAGAATTTTTCAAAAGCTCCTGCGCTCCGAGAAATTGTGGTTTTTGTCCGGCAATAACACAAGCGTTGGGAGAGATGCTGATCTCACAATCAGTAAAAGCATATAGCGCATCAATGGTAATGTCGGGAGAAATGCCAGGAGCTAAATCAATCTGTACTTCAACCTCTGCAGCTGTATTATCCGTTACTTTTTTTA
>DATHPY010000560.1:0-4516 GCA_035483315.1 Puia sp.
AGATCTGCACGCGCATGCAGGAATTGGTCACACACGCTGGGCAACACACGGTGAACCAAGCGATCGCAACGCGCATCCGCACAGTTCTGCAAGTGGGAAATTGGCGATGATCCACAATGGCATCTTTGAAAACTACATGCAACTAAAAACTGAATTGCTAAAAAAAGGATACACTTTTAAAAGTGATACTGACACGGAAGTGTTATTGAATTTTATTGAAGACATTCAAACAAATAATAATTGCGGATTGGAAGAAGCCATCCGCATTGCATTAAAAAGAGTTGTCGGCGCTTATGTAATTGTTCTTCTTGAAAAAGATAATCCTGATACAATTATCGCTGCGCGAAAGGGAAGTCCGTTAGTGATCGGTATTGGTAAAGGCGAACATTTTCTTGCATCTGATGCATCTCCGATAATTGAATACACCAAAGAAGTTGTTTATGTAAACGATTATGAATTAGCAATAATAAAATCAGATGAACTTATTTTAAAAAATCTTGGCAACGAAAAAATAACTCCGTTCGTTCAAAAGCTTGACCTGGAATTAGCAGCATTGGAAAAAGGCGGTTACGATCATTTCATGCTGAAAGAAATTTTTGAACAACCCGACACTATCTTCGATTGTTTACGGGGGCGCTTAGACGTTAGTACTGCAACAATCACCATGGCAGGCGTTCAAAATAACATTGAGCAACTTGTAAATGCGCAACGAATTATCATCATCGCGTGCGGAACAAGCTGGCATGCAGGCTTGATCGCTGAATATGTTTTTGAAGAACTTTGCCGCATTCCGGTTGAAGTGGAGTATGCATCCGAATTCCGATACAGAAATCCTGTCATCAATAAAGGCGATATTATTATTGCGGTTTCGCAAAGCGGCGAAACTGCCGATACAATTGTTGCCATTGAAAAAGCAAAAGAACACGGCGCATTTATTTTTGGCGTGGTGAATGTTGTAGGTTCTTCGATTGCGCGTACATCTCACGCGGGCGCTTACACACATGCCGGACCCGAAATCGGAGTGGCGAGTACAAAAGCATTTACTGCGCAATTGGTTGTACTCACGATGATCGCTTTAAAAATTGCTTTTGAAAAGAAAACAATTGATGAAATAAGATATGAGCATTTATTAAGCGAGCTGCATAATATTCCTGAAAAAGTAAAAGAAGTTTTATTACTTGATGCGCACATTAAAAAACTTGCGGAAAAATATTTTGATGCAAAAGATGCACTCTATCTCGGTCGTGGTTATAATTTTCCCATTGCTTTGGAAGGCGCACTGAAGCTGAAAGAAATTTCATACATTCCTTCTGCTGGTTACCCGGCTGGTGAAATGAAACACGGACCAATTGCATTGGTTGATGAAACGTTGCCGGTTATTTTTGTTGCAACAAAAGGTTCTCATCACGAAAAAATCATCAGCAACATCCAGGAAATAAAAGCAAGAAAAGGAAAAGTGGTGGCAATAATAACTGAAGGAGATAATGTAATTGAAGAGTTAGCAGATGATGTTATTATTATGCCTGAAGCTGATGGATTGGTAGCGCCGATGATGAATGTAATTCCGTTACAATTGTTCGCTTATTATATTGGAGTATTAAAAGGATATGACGTTGATAAGCCACGCAATCTTGCAAAAAGTGTAACGGTGGAATAGTTTGGAGTTTAGAGTTTGTGGTTATTCAAATTCGAGGTTTGCTAAGCAAATGAAATTCTGCGCAAACAAAAAAGAACAAATAATTATACACACATTAGCGTTATGAAAAAACTGCCATCATTATTCGGGTTGATTTTCTTTTCAAACATTCTTCTTGCCCAGCAAAAAAATTACGCCATTAATATTTCTTCAATTCCATCACAACACAAAGTAATTGTGAAGGCAAATGATCAGCCTTTCACTGAATTTATTTATCCTGATACTTTGGAGAAGCCTGTTCTCTACCCAATCTATGCGCCCGACGGACAAATTATAACCCGTGGCTTTCCAATTGCGCCACGTGCTGGCGAACCCACTGATCACCCGCATCACATCGGTTTATGGATGAACTATGAGAATGTGAACGGTCTTGATTTCTGGAATAATTCTTATGCAATTCCTTCAGATAAAAAAAATATGTACGGCTGGATAAGAACTAACGACATCGTACAAACAAAAAATGGCGAAAAAGGGATCCTGGAATACAATGCATATTGGACGGATCAGCAAAAAAATATCTTGCTAAAAGAAACAACCACTTTTATTTTCAGCGCAAATGATAAGAAAAGAATTATAGACCGCGTAACCACATTGACCGCCCAAAAAGATGTTTTATTTAAAGATGCTAAAGATGGATTTCTTGGTTTGCGTGTAGCGCATGAATTGGAATTGCCTTCCAAAGATGCCAGGCAATTTATTGATGATAAAGGAAACATTACAAAAGTTGCGGCGAATAATAATTCGGGCGTTACCGGAAATTATGTAACAAGTGAAGGGAAAACCGGCGACAGCGCGTGGAGCACAAAAGCAAAATGGTGCATGCTTTATGGAAAAATAAAAGAAGATCCGATCAGCATTGTAATTATTGATGATCCCAAAAATCCCGGCTACCCAACTTACTGGCATGCGCGCGGATACGGATTATTTGCGGCAAATCCGCTCGGGCAAAAAATTTTCAGCAATGGAAAACAGGAATTGAATTTTAGTTTGAAAAAAGGAGAATCTGTAACATTTCGCTATCGCATTGTAATTGCTTCAGGAAAAGAACGATTATCAGTTGCTGAGGTTGAAAGGTTGAGTAAAGAATTCGCGAAGTAATTATTATCAGAGTTTACCCATTCATCATTGACCATTCACGACTTTGTTAAAATCATCCTTTCCATAAAATTTATTTTAACAAACGCTCCATACATTTGTTTATACTAAGACTATAACTATTTTTGCGCACGCAAATTTAATTTGTGGATGTCTCAAAAATGTTAATTTTACCTGTTAACCTAAACGTAAAAAATATGCAAACCAAAAACCTCACTTTAATAGTAATCGGTGGCTTAGTTCTCATTTTGTTTTTTTGGGGTTGTAGCGGCTATAACCGCATTGTAACTACTGACCAGGATGTACAAACAAAATGGAGCAAGGTAGAAAGCCAGTACGAGCGTAAAAAGAATTTGTATGAAAATGTGGTGAACACCATAAAAGGTTCCGCAAAAAATGAAGACACTACATTAATTAAAATAGTGCAGATGCGTTCAAGGATTCCGGCAATTGATCCAAACAATCCGCAAACTTTGAATGATGCGAATCATCAGTTGGATCAGATGAAGCGATCCATTTTAAATATTAACGTGGAAGCATATCCCACAATTCAGACAACACAGGCTTTCCGCGATTTCCAGGCGCAGATTGAAGGAACAGAAAATCGTGTGACCGTTGCCGTTAATGATTGGTCGGAGTCCGTGCAAAATTATAATGCAATGGTTGTTCGCTTTCCGGGAAGAATATTGGCTTCATTATTTGGCTATAAACAAAAACCATATTTTAAAGCCGACGAAGGCGCGAAAGATACTAAAGTTGATTTTGGAAGTTGATCGTGAATTGTCAATAGTGAATGGTGAATAATTCGCCATTCACTATTTGAAACTCACTATTGACGATTCACCATTCACGATTCACCATGAGTTTGTTTTCCTTTTTTAAAAAGAAAGATTTTTTTAACAGCGCTGAAAAACAGCGGGTAGTCAATGCTATTCAGCAGGCTGAAAAGCAGACCAGCGGCGAGCTTCGTGTGTATGTGGAAAGCCGTTGCCGTTTTGTTGATCCTTTAGACAGAGCCACCGAAGTTTTTGCAGCTTTGAAAATGGGCGAAACGGCAGAACATAATGCTGCCCTTATTTACGTAGCGATGAAGGACCGTCAGCTTGCATTATTCGGCGACAAAGGAATTCATGAAAAAGTGGGCGATGCTTTCTGGAATGAAAAAGTAAAAATCATTTTATCGCATTTTGGCAAAGAAAATTATGCCGATGGTTTGGTAAGAATTATTGGTGAATTAGGTGAGGCGCTTAAAAATAATTTTCCGTATAGCGGCGACACAGATAAAAATGAGCTGCTGGATGATATTGTGTTTGGCAGATAAATCAAACCATGAAAAAATTTTTATCATTATTATTTATTTTCTCCTGCATTTTTTGCGTTGCGCAAAATATTCCGCCAAAGCCTAACCCGCCGAAGCTGGTAAATGATTTTGCACATGCAATGACGCAACAACAAATTGATGCACTTGAGCAAAAATTAGTTGCTTATGATGACAGCTCATCAATTCAGATCGCTGTTGTTACTGTTGAATCAACCGGTGATTATGTAATTGATGATTATGCCTTAAAAATTTTGCGTGATTGGGGAGTCGGAAATAAAAAAACAAATAACGGACTTGTTATACTCGCTGCAATTAACGACCATAAAGTTTTTATAGCAACTGGTTATGGAATGGAAGGCGCAGTACCAGATGTTACTGCAAAAGAGATTGTGGATAATGACATT
>DATHPY010000561.1:0-5162 GCA_035483315.1 Puia sp.
AATTATGATTGGAATATAGTTGGAAAAAAACTCGATCTCTGTTTGAATAAGCATTGAGTGAAATTCATTTCAACGTGGAAACAATTGCAACACCAATATTGATTAGAAATAACTCCGGGGAAAAAACGCAAACTCAAAAATTAGGTTTCATCGGGCAATTGGATAGCTTTCGTTTTTTTGCAGTTTTCCTGGTTATCATTTCTCATTGGATTCCTGGTTTGTTTCTGAACAAAATTCCCAACGGTTATTTAGGAGTTACTTTCTTTTTTGTGTTGAGTGGATTTCTTATCAGCTCAAATTTATTTTTTGCAAAGAGATCAGTTGCTGAAAATAAATTAACCACTAAAAAAGCATTACTAAACTTTTATGCCCGCAGGTTTTTGAGGATTTTTCCGCTGTATTATCTTACACTTTTTATTATCTGGGTTTTAAATAAGGGCATTTATGAAAAAGATTTTTTATGGTATTTATTTTACGCAAGTAATATCCTGACTTTTGTAAAGCAACACTGGCAGGAATCCTTATCTCATTTTTGGTCACTGGCAGTTGAGGAACAGTTTTATTTGATTTGGCCTTTTTTAATATTATTAGTTCCCATTCGTTTCTTAAAATCATGGTTGATTATTGTTATTTCAATAAGCGTTTTGTATAAAGTGTTTACAATATTTATTGAACCTCGCAGGTTCAGCGATGTATTAACCATTGCGGCTTTTGATTCATTTGGACTGGGAGCTTTACTTGCTTATCAAAGAGTTTATGGAAAAGGTTTTCGCATTTTTTCTCTTGAAAATATTAAGTATGTATTTGCACTACTTGTTATTTCCTTTGTGTTATGTGTAATCGGAAAAGGACAGTTATTGGTTTTTGTATGGCCGCTTTTTTCTGTTTTGCTGATAGCAAAGTCAATACCAGGCTACACCGGTTTAGCCGGACATGTATTAAACAATCGCGTTTTTAAATATTTTGGTAAAATAAGTTATGGAATTTATGTTTATCACAATTTTATTCCATGGCTCGTGCGGTGTTTGATGGGCGCCGAAACAAAATATCCAATATCAATAAAGCCGGTTTTGAAAAACTGGCATCCGGCGCCGGCAATGTTGTTAACATTCGAATTTTGTTTTCTTATTGCCATTGCATCAATTTCATGGTATGGTTTTGAGAGGCCAATTAATGGATTGAAGAAATATTTTTAAGATCTTTCATGGCTGAACTTCCTTTAGTTAGTGTTTTGATGACGGCTTATAACCGCGAAAAATATATTGCAGAAGCAATTGAAAGCGTTTTGAATTCAACTTATAAAAATTTTGAATTAATAATTGTTGACGATTGTTCAAAAGATAATACGGTTGCCATTGCAAAAAGCTATGAAGTGAAAGACTCACGGGTACACGTGTACGTAAATGAAAAAAATTTAGGAGATTATTCTAACCGCAATAAAGCTGCTTCTTACGCAAAAGGCAAATACTTAAAATATGTTGATGCAGACGATTATATTTATCCCTCAGGATTAGAATCATTAATTCAAATGATGGAGAAATTTCCAAACGCAGGTTGGGGTTTATGCTCTCTTGAACAATATATAAAAAAACCTTTTCCATTTGAATTGACTCCGCGCGAAGCATATGAGTATAATTATTCAGGTCCTGGATTATTTCATAAAGCGCCTTTATCTTCTATTATTAAACAGGAAGTATTTGAACAGTCGGGAGGTTTTTCTCCGATCAGGATGGCGGGAGATTTTGAAATGTGGCATCGCCTGGCTCAGCATCATAACGTTGTTTTAATGCCTGATGGAATAGTTTGGTATCGTGAGCATGATGCGCAGGAAATAAATGATTATTTCAAGTTTGGTTTATCATATGAACAGATCACAGCGAAATATCTTAAAGATGAAAATTGCCCATTGGATAAACCGGCAATTCAAAAAATAATTTCAATTCAAAAAAAAAAATTGACAGCACACTATTTCGCGAATTTACTGAGGCTGAGATTTGATAAATCAAAAATAAATTCTCAGCAATTGAAATTGTACAGGTGAACGCTAAATTAAAATATCTTTTAAAAAACCCGTTACGGATTCCTGTTGTAATGTTGACAAAACTTCCATACTTCCGTTTTATCCGGGAAACCGGCGATTATCAAAACAGGATCAATTTTGAATCCTGGTTCAAACAAAAAATATTGAATTGGGGTGGCAATAAAAAAGCCTATTGGCCTGTGCATTGGACAAGCCAGGTTTATGATGTTGAAAATATTTTGGTGGGGATTGATACTTACCCCGGAATTATGAAGGGATGTTATATACAAGGTAAGGGCGGAATTATTATTGGAGATTACACGCAGATTGCGCCCAATGTAATTATTGTAAGCGCGAACCATGATTTATATGATAGTCGTAAACACATTCCGGCGCAGATAAAAATTGGTAAATATTGTTGGATAGGCGCGGGCGCTAAAATTATGCCCGGAGTTGAATTGGGTGATTGGACGATTGTAGCGGCTGGCGCAGTTGTCACAAAATCTTTCAACGAAGGTCATTGCGTTATTGGTGGAATTCCTGCTGTAAAAATTAAAGATCTCGACAAAGAAAAATGCAAACCATTTAATAATAAGATCGCTTATAATGGATATATCCGCTCAGATAAATTCGAATCCTTCCGCAAAAAACATTTGAATATATAATGCTCACGATAGTTGATTATGGTGTTGGTAATCTTGCTTCGATAAAAAATATGTTGAAAAAAGTTGGTTGTGATGCATTGATTTCTTCAAATGAATCCGAAATTCTTTCAGCAGATAAATTAATTCTTCCCGGCGTGGGCGCTTTTGATACCTGCGCAAATAAATTAAAAGAGTCCGGACTATTATCAGCTCTTAATAAAAAAGCTTTAGAAGAAAAAATTCCGTTGCTGGGCATTTGTGTAGGTTGTCAATTGCTGATGGAAAAAAGTGAAGAAGGAATTGAATCCGGTTTAGGATGGATAAAAGGAGAAGTAAAAAAATTTGATCAGCAACAAATGACTGGAGATCTGAAAATTCCGCACATGGGTTGGACGGATGTGGAATTAAACAAACCATCCCTTCTTTTTAAAAATATGTATGACGAGCCTAGATTTTATTTTGTGCATTCTTATTATCCTGCACCAATAAATTCGGATGATGTGCTGATGTACGCGAATTACGGTTACAAATTTGCCGCAGCAGTAGAACGTGAAAATATTATAGGCGTTCAGTTTCATCCGGAAAAAAGTCACAAATTCGGAATGAAACTTTTAGAAAATTTTGTGAACAATTATTAATGAAACGGATAAGAGTTATACCGGCATTACTTATTCAAAAAAAAGGATTGGTAAAATCAGTTCAGTTTAAAGATCACAAATATGTCGGCGACCCGATCAATGCGGTAAAAATTTTTAATGAAAAAGAAGTTGATGAAATTGTCATTCTCGATATATCCGCAACATCAGAAAACAGGCCACCAGACATAAAACAAATTCAGGAAATAGCTTCTGAAGCTTTTATGCCGCTCGGTTATGGCGGAGGGATCACGAAGCTTGAAGAAATTAAAACACTTATTTCAGCGGGGGTTGAAAAAGTGATCATCAATACTGCCGCATTTTATCATCCTGAATTAATAACAGAAGCCGCAAAATATGTAGGTAGTCAAAGTATTGTTGTCTCTATTGATGTGAAAAAAAATTTTTTCGGTAAATACAAAGTGCATGTGAATAACGGAACAAAAAATGCCGGCATTGATCCGGTAGAATATGCAAAAAAAATGGAAAAGGCCGGAGCCGGCGAATTGTTATTAAACTCAATTGAGAAAGATGGAACATTCGGTGGTTATGATATTTCGTTGATTGAACTCATTAGTTCCGCTGTAAATATTCCTGTTGTTGCAATTGGCGGCGCGGCTTCTGTAAATGATTTTGCGCTTGCTGTAAAACATGGCGCTTCGGCTGTTTCTGCTGGGAGTATGTTTGTTTTTCAAAGACCGCATCGTGCAGTTTTAATTAGCTATCCTTCTCAAAAAGAATTGAAAGAAAAATTATTTGAACAGGTTACATAAATTTTTTGCATGGTGTTAAGTAAGGATGATCCGGGTTATCAGCAATGCTCTTTATCTGTTATGGATAATATTGCTGATCCAAATATTAAATTTGATGAAAAAGGTATTTCCAATTATTATTATCAATATCTCAATAAAGAAAAAAGTTTTGTATTTAAAGGAAATGAAGGAAAACAAAAACTTGCACATTTGCTTTCCGCAATAAAAGCAAAAGGTAAAAACAAAAAATACAATTGTATATTGGGCATAAGTGGTGGTGTGGATAGTACATACCTGGCTTTTAAAGCCTGCGAATGGGGTTTGAATCCATTACTTGTGCATTTTGATAATGGATGGAACTCGGAACTTGCAGTAAAAAATATAGAAAATATAGTTACAAAAACAGGATTTGACTTATACACTTATGTTGTTGATTGGAACGAATATAAAGACATTCAAAAATCTTTTTTTAAGGCGAACGTTATTGACATAGAAGCGGTAATGGATATTGGCTTTATAAACACATTGCAGATTGTAAATAAAAAATATAATATTGGCTATGTAATAGATGGGCAAAATGTGGTAACAGAAGGATTATTACCTGATGCGTGGATTTATAAAAACCAGGACAATCTTATTAGTATTCATAAAAGATTCGGACACGAAGCTTTAAAGACTTATCCTTTGATATCTCCATTTCGCCAATACCTGTTTAACAACTTTTACAAACTAAAATATATATCTCCATTAAATTATATTGATTACGATAAAGAAAAAGTCAAAGAGATTATTACAAATGAATTTGGCTGGCGGGATTATGGCGGCAAACATTATGAATCAGTTTTTACTAGATTTTATCAGGGATATATCTTGCCTGAAAAATTCAAAGTTGACAAACGGAAAGCCCATTTGTCAAATCTTATTTTTTCAAAACAATTATCTAAAGAAAAAGCATTAGAAGAATTAAAAAAACCTATTTATCAGGAAGAATTATTACGGGTTGATAAACCTTTTGTTTTAAAAAAATTAGATTTTACTGAAGAAGAATTTACTAAATACATTAACGATCCTTCTATAGAACACAGCGCTTATGGATTGTTTATACCTTTTT
>DATHPY010000562.1:0-3429 GCA_035483315.1 Puia sp.
ATGCTAAATTTTAAAATTTGCGAATATGAAAAAGTTAATGTTTTTAATTCCAATGGTTGCAGTAGCAATAGCTTGCTATAGCCAGGATCCAAACGAGGACAAATCAAAACGCCCAAGTCCGCCTGCAAAAGCAGTTGAAACGACTAAAGATGGTTTGATGATTAAAATTGATTACAGTCAGCCGTCAGTTAAAGGAAGAACGATCGGTAAAGACCTGGAACCCTTGCCAGGCAAGGTTTGGCGCACAGGTGCGAATGAAACAACAGTTTTTGAAATAAACAAAAACGCAAAAGTTGAAGGAAAAGATCTTGCGGCCGGCAAGTATGCATTATTCACCATTAATAACGGTGATGATTGGACGATTATTTTTAATAAAACAATTAAATGGGGCGCGTTTAGTTACAAAGAATCAGAAGACGTTTTGCGCGTTAATGTAAAAGGAAAAAAATCTCCGAAGTTCACTGAAAAATTTACCATCGAAGTTGGAAAGAATGGAAAAGTTTCTTTGTGGTGGGGAGATAAAACCGTTGATTTTTGGGTGAAATAGTGAATGGAAACATTCATTAAAAATTGTTTACAACCTTGGAAGTTTAATCTTTCAAGGTTTTTTTATTTTGTTACCGACTTCGGTTTTTCGCAGCATCATTCTTGCGTCGCACTCTTGTGCATTTAGTTTTCTATTCAGCTCTGGTTTACAGCCGGCAAGTTGTTTTATTATTTAATCATAGCAGTTTCGCGCAAAGGCGCAACGACGCCACGTAGCGCCTTCGCGGCTTTGCGAGAAAAAATTAAATCTTCAATAAAAATTCGTAAACCTTATTCAACTCATTTTCCGTAATACAATAAGGTGGCATTATATAAACTGTGTTACCAAGCGGTCGCAGATAAATCCCTTTTTGCAAAGCTTGCTGGGTAATTGTTACACTGATATTATTCAGGTAACTGTCACTTTCAGAAACAATTTCAAATGCGATTATTGTTCCGAGATGACGATGATTTTTAGTTTTTAGTTTATAGTTTTTAGTTTGTAGCCGAGTAATAAAATCTTCATTTCTTTTTACAATATTTTGTACCCGTAAAACACAATCATCTCTTTCAATCAGATCAAGACTTGCGAGCGCTGCGCTGCAAGCAATTGGATTTGCTGTGAACGAATGCCCATGAAAAAAAGTTTTGCTTCGGTCATCACTCAAAAAAGCATCAAATATTTTTTGCGTTGCTGCTGTAACACCGAGCGCCATTGTTCCTCCGGTCAATCCTTTACTCAGGCAAATTATGTCAGGTTTATTTTTCAAATAATCACTCGCGAAAAATTTTCCGGTGCGGTAAAAACCTGTCATGACTTCGTCAGCGATGCAAATAATATTTTTTGATCTTATTTCAGTTAATAATTCATCGAGTAATTGCGCATCGTACATTAACATTCCGCCAGCAGCTTGTAATAAAGGTTCATAAATAAAACAGGCAATCTCGTTGGATAAGGAATTTATTTTCTTTTTTAAATCATTGATATTTTCAGCAGTTGGCGTGTCAATAAAAATAACTTCAAATAAATAATCCTGGAATGAAATGGTAAATACGCTGCGTTCACTCACACTCATTGTGCCGAATGTATCGCCGTGATAGGAATTGCGGAAAGCGACGATCTTTGTTCTGTTGACTGTTGACCATTGACTGTTGACCGATTCGTTTTTCCAAAATTGTATTGCCATTTTAATTGCCACTTCAACAGCTGTTGAACCATTATCTGAATAAAATATTTTAGAAAAATCTCCGGGAAGAATTTTTAATAATCTTTCTGCAAGCTGCACTGCCGGCTCATGTGTGAAACCGGTAAAAATTACGTGCTCTAATTTTTTTGCCTGTTCATAAACTTTTTCGGCAATGTACGGGTGTGCATGACCGTGAATAGTTACCCACCAGCTGCTGATGGCATCAATATAACTGTTATTATTTTCATCAAATAATAATGCGCCTTTGCTTTTTGTAATAGCGATTGGCGGAAGCATATTTTTATGTTGCGTGTATGGATGCCAGATTACTTGCTGATCGCGATTTGTTAATGATGAGGACATGCGGGCAAAGATAGTTGATAGTTCATAGTTGATAGAAGGGGTTTTTGGGTGACGTCATTGCGAGGAGCGACGCGATGGATTTTGCATAGCTGCGGCGCGGCAATCTGTTGTACGAATAAAATAAATTGCGAATTTTTATAAATCAGATTGCCACAACCCATGCTTACGCGCAAGCTATGCCATGGGCTTCGCAATGACGGACTCCAAAAGGACTTGCCGTTAATAAACCAGCGCTCAATAGAATTGTTACAGTACAAGAGTGCGATGCAACGATGCTTAATAGAATTACCGAAGTAGGGAACATAAGTATTAAAAATAAAATTTCAACGAGCGAAAAAAGTGGGAACGCGTCTGACGGTTTTAAACCGTCTGACGCCTAAACGCGGTATTAAAAAACGTCAGTCGGAGACCGTTAGACTTGGGCTTTGGATGCAACGATTTATGTATTATTATTGTCAGCATTGCAGCAACATGGATTATTACGGATTGGTTAAAGATTGTTTAAAGGGTAAAACTGCCGCCCAGCGGGAGTTATACAATCTTTTTGCCCAACAGATGCTGGGTGTTTGTTATCGTTATACAAAGTCCATGAATGATGCGGAGGATGTGTTGCAGGAGGGTTTTATTAAAGTGTTTAAAAATTTGCATCAATACAAAGCTGAGGGCGAACTGGGCGCGTGGATTCGCCGGATCATGGTTAATACGGCAATTAATTATTTGAAAAGCGCGAGCCGGTATCAATACGATCTGTCTTTTGTGGAAAGTGGTCTGCATCCTGTTTCGGATGATGATCCGGAAGTTTTGATGAATGCAAAAGACCTTGCCGATCTGATCCGCCAGTTGCCCGCGGGTTATCAAACAATTTTCAATTTACATGCGGTGGAAGGATATAGTCATGTGGAGATCGGGAAAATTTTAGGCATTAATGAAGGAACATCGCGCTCGCAATATGCAAGAGCGCGCGCGTTGCTGATTAGCTGGATAAAAAAAAACTCACAGGATAATAAAACAGAATTTTATGCACGACCCCGAATTTGAAAAACATGTGCAGAAGAAGCTGGAGGAATTACAATTTAATCCTTCCGGCGAAGTGTGGACAAAAGTGGAACAGGAAATAAAAAAAGAAAAACGCAGAAAACCGCTGCTTTGGATTTTTTTATTGAGTGGGCTTTTATTGGGAGCTGGTTACTGGATGCTGGTTGCCGGTAGTAAAGAGGAAGTAAAAAGTAAAAAGGAAAAAGCAAAAACAGAAAGCGCTGATAACAATATAAATGCATTGACAAATAAAAATTCAGTTAGTGAACAAAAAAATTTAAAAGAAGATGATCAACCCAAAGTAAATGCAAACAAAGAA
>DATHPY010000563.1:0-2182 GCA_035483315.1 Puia sp.
ATGTTTTTGTAAAAGCGTATCGTTCGCTGGCAGATTTCAGAGGTGATTCAAAATTCAGCACATGGTTATATACGATAGCGCGGACGAGCAGCATTACTTTTTTAAGAAAGAAAAGATTGGAAACGGTATCAATTGATAATGAAAAAACAAGCATGCAGTTGGAAAATCGCGAATCATCTTTTTCAGCAAATACGATCGAACAGAAATCGCGGATACAAATGGTAAATGAAGCGATCCTGTTATTAAGCGCAGATGATGCACAAATAATTACGCTGTTTTATAAAGCGGAACAATCGCTGGAAGAAACGGGAAAGATATTAGGAATGGAACCGAATACCGTGAAAGTAAAATTGCACCGTGCGCGTGGACGATTAAAAGAAAAAATGGAAAAACATTTCAGTAATGAAATACGGGAATTACAAAATGATTAATAATACCAGGTCAGACGGAGACCGTCAGACCTGGTCGGAAACTTATACTAATTTTACAGAACCGATTAAAAAAGATGTTATGGATACTCAACAATCCGCAGAAGAAAGATTATGGAATTATATTGACGGCACTTGCAATGCTGAAGAAAAATCGGCGATTGAAAAACTGATCGAGAGTAATATTGAATGGCAGAAAAAATATCGCGAGTTGCTTCAGTTGAACGAACTCATGTATAGTTCAGAACTGGAAGTTCCATCCATGCGTTTTACAAAAAATGTTATGGAAGAAATTGCGAAATACCAGGTGGCGCCTGCTGCAAAAAATTATATTGATAAAAGAATAATCTGGGGAATCGGAACATTTTTTCTGACGATGATTGCGGGCATTCTGATTTATGCGTTTGCACAGATTCATTTTACAGGTTCGGATGGAAATTCAGGTACATCGGATATCATTACAAAATATACTCCGGGAAATGTTGACTGGAGCAAATATTTCAATAGCACTTATGTGAGTATTTTTATGATCATTAATGTTATACTCGGATTAGTATTCTTCGATAAATATTTACAACGTAAAAAAAATCAATCTAACCAAAAAGAAGCTTGATGATTTAATAATCGTTAAGTGTGGTAACCTCTGCTGCTTTATTGTGTGAGAGGTTTTGTTTGCTTATGCTTTTAAAAATTGCGTAAATTGTTCTTAAACTCCATGATCATGAAAAAAACATTTTTCATTCTTATTGCTGTTGTTTTTGTTTCCCTGAGCTATTCTCAATCAAAAAAAAATAATATTTGTATCGCTCAAACTGATGCAGAAAAAATTCTTGGACAGCCGGCTCAACTAACTCAAAATTCTTCTGAAGTTAAAAACGGAATTGATCAGCAAAAATGCACGTACACAGCAAATGCAAAAGAAAATAAAATAAGCAATTTATATTTCATGTTCGAAAAATATAATAATGCAAAATCTGCACATAAAGCTTACCAAAATATCCTTTCTCAAAACGCAAATATGCAGGAATTAAAAAGAATTGAAAATATTGGTGACGAAGCTTTCATTCACACAGATGATGCAAATTTTTTAATGATCATTTGCAGAAAAGAAAATAAAATGCTGCGATTAAAAGTAAACAAATTGACCAGCACAACGTCTATTGACGAAATGAAAAAAACTGCAATGAAGTTGCTTTGAGATCAATCTTTCATTACTCTACGATTTTAATATACTTAACCCGTAAAAAAACTACCCGAAGGGTTTCAGCTACTCCACGCAAAAAATGTAACTTCGCCGCAACAAACTATTTATGGATATTAAGAACAATATTCTTGAAACAATCGGCAACACTCCGCTTATTCGTTTAAATAAAATCACGAAAGATTTTCCCTGCACCGTTCTTGCAAAAGTTGATTATTTCAATCCCGGTAATTCCATTAAAGATAGAATGGCCGTGAAGATGATCGAAGTTGCAGAAAAAGAAGGTAAATTAAAAACAGGCGGAACAATTATTGAATGCACCAGCGGCAATACCGGCATGGGTTTGGCGCTTGTTGCCTGCGTAAAAGGATACAAATGTATTTTCACAACAACCGATAAGCAATCGAAAGAGAAGATGGATATTTTGAAAGCAGTCGGCGCGGAAGTGATTGTTTGTCCAACGAATGTTGAGCCTGATGATCCGCGTTCTTATTATTCTGTTGCAAGAAGATTAGAAAAAGAAATTCCGAATTCTTATTTGTGTAATCAATAT